>DAEN01000046.1 GCA_002495315.1 Thaumarchaeota archaeon UBA141 | reverse complement strand
AGGTTTTAGCTCTTCTAGAGGCTTTGTAGCCTCGACAATGTTACTCAGGGTTAATTTTTTCCCATTTAGGCCTGCTTCGACTTTTGTTGCCCTAATGGGTACTCGTGCAACTCCTCCAAGGCCAATCCTAGCATCCTTGCAGATACCATCTCCTTCGACCGTTATGCGAACGGCTACATTGACTAGAGCAAAGTCTTCTGCAGTTCTACCCAATTTCAAGAAGGCCGAACCTGTCCCCGTCGGAGGTTTGGGCACTCGAATTTCGGTGACAATCTCCCCCTTCTTGAGTGTTGTCAGGAAGTAATCGATCCAGAACTTCTCGATCGAGATAGCTCGTTCTCCTGTCGATGATAGTGCAAGAAGTGAAAAATCCATTGCCAAAGCTGTAACTGGCATGTCAAAAAATGCCAATGATGCACAGAGTTCACCTCCCAATGTAGCCACATGTCGAACCTGTGGTGGTCGAATCTCGTGAAGGGCGTCACCGATCGCTGCGTATTCTGGTTGCCGGAAGACATCTTGTGTGAGAAGGTCAGATAGTATACTCGTCGATCCGATCTTTAAGCCATCAATCTCAGTCTTCGTGTATTCGAGATTCAGAGATTGCATGTCTATGAGAGCTTCTACCTCAGGAATCATGCCACGTTTTGCCAGTTCATATATGGTCGTGCCACCCGCAAGGAGCTTGGCCTTATCGCCATATTTGGCTAAGAGCTCAACAGTCTCATTCACAGATTGAGGTTTAAAATAATCCTTTGGTCTGAAGAGCGGCATTCTCACACATTGGGCTTCCCTAGCCTTAATAACCCTTGTTGAATGTCATAGTGTAGCTGTTGGAAAACCAGAAACGTCTGTTCGCCTTTAAATAGAGTTCCACTAGTCGTCGACTCTGTTATGTCAACGCGATTCGACGCACTCGTAATTGGGGCAGGCCACAATGGTCTAACGTGTGCGGGCTACCTGGCCAAGGCAGGTTTGCGCGTCCTGGTATTGGAGAGACGTAACATAATAGGCGGTGCATGTACTACTGAAGAGCTCCTTCGCGACGAGGCACCAGGCTTCAAGTTCAACGTATGTGCATCCGATCATATATTCATCCACCTTACTCCAGTCCTTCGCGACCTTCGCTTAGCAGAATTCGGGCTCGAGTACATCAACATTGATCCGATCTTCTTCCTTCCTTTCCCTGATAAGAAACACATATTCATACACAAGAGCGTTGATGAAACTATACGTTCCATTGAAACAGTGTCCAAACATGATGCAAGAGCTTACGCAAACCTCGTCCAAACATGGTCTAACCGATTCGAGCAAATCATTCCGAACTTTCTAGAGCCCCCGCGAAGTTTGTCATCAATTCTAACTGAATCTAATGAGGGAGATGAGACTCTTCGACTTCTGTCTACAAGCCTGAGCCAGATACTAAACGAAACTTTCGAAACAGACTATGTTAAAGTACCAATAGCCTTGTTCGCCGCTCAAGGCGGAAATCCACCCGACGAATTGGGGACAGGACTCTTCTCGGGACTCTTTACACTTCTCCATCAAAGTGGAATGAAAAGGCCGCGTGGAGGCTCGGGCGCTCTGATTACAGCACTTGCAAGGTCCCTGGAGGCTTTTGGAGGGCAGATCTTGACAGACGTCAATGTCGAGAAGATTCTAATCACCAACGGACATGTGGGTGGAGTCCAGCTTGTTGATGGCCGTCGGATCGAATCCAATATTGTAGTCTCCAGTGCAGATCCGAAGAGGACGTTTCTAAGCCTCCTGAAAGACTACGACTTGGATTCTAATTTTAGGAAGCATGTAGAAAGCTTGAGAGTTAGATCATATAAGCTCAAGTTGGACTGTGCATTGAAAGAACTTCCCAATTATCAAGCCCTCCCTGGGCTTGAGCCAGGGTTGCAACACCGTGCTTCACAGCTTATCTGCCCTTCTCTTGACTATCTTGAGAGAGCTTACCACGAATCACAATTTACTGGGAAGCTTTCATCGCAACCGGCAATCTGGGGAGCAACCCATTCTGCTGCAGATACTTCCCTCGCCCCAAATGGATCACATGTATTATATGCCATGGCCTTATTCTGCTCTTCTAACGAATCTAGAAAAGCGGACGAAGATGCTGTTAGGAGAGAAGGGAAAGAGAAGATTATCGATACGCTGACAGAATATGCGCCGAATCTCCGGGGAGCAATATTGGCGGATAACGTCATGACCAATGAAGATTTCGAGACTCGGCTAGGTTTACCCCGTGGGAACTCGATGCATATTGATGCCACATTAGACCAGATGTTCTCTCTTCGTCCCGTTCCCGGATGGTCAGATTACAGAACGCCAGTACCGGGGTTATACATCACAGGAGCAGGCACACATCCGTCTGGAGGGATAACTGCAGCGCCTGGACACAATTCGGCTCAGATTGTTCTAAAAGATTGGCAGATGGTAAAGAATCAGTCATAGCTAGAGCGGGAAATCGCCAACTTTCGCAATATAGCAGTAGAAAACTCTCTCCCCGCGCTCCCAAAGTCTGAATGAGGGCCCGCGAACTTTTGTTAGTTCAATGGATTAACTCCTAATTCACAGTGAAACTGTGTGCGAATGTATGGTTTTCGAGAGACGGATTACTAACTGGATTCTGCAATCTTGGCTAATTGATTGATGCTATCTTCAATCTCTGCGCGGATCCTTCCTTTGCCAAGCACCTCAATCATCTTTAGTATTCCCGCTAGCCTAACGTCACCTACAACGCTCACCTTCGTTCCCTCAGGCACTTCGGTAAATGTCTCTGAAACCGTTGTGCCAACAGCATCTCCTGTCAAGACTTCAACTTCGTGCTTGTCCGGTCCCTGGATCGTATGTCTTGAGGTCTGTTTAACTGTCCTACCTGCTGCCATAATCACCTCGTCCGTGGTCACAGTGTTCCCTTCTCTCTGGAGGATCTTGACCGATTTGAAGTGAGTAGGCAGATTCTTGGGGCCGTTTTCGAAATCTGTCCAGAGTTTGAAGACTTTTTCCCTAGGAGCAGCTATCACACGCGATGTCTCCACAATTACCAATATAGCTCAGTCTCCAGGGACACTACATCATTAAGAGGCCAGACATGTCCTTAAACATGGCAAAGAGTTCGGCCCTAGTTACTGGCGATTCTGAATTCTGGACCAAGTCTGCCCAGCGTCGCAGCTTTGTGGCATCTATTATTGATCCCACTATCTCAATCTTCTTTGTATTGTAGGCATCATCCTGATCGATCTCGCCGATCAAGACCTTGAAAACTACGTCTGAATCGCCTTGAAGGCGTACATCAGCCTTTTCCGCGGTACCTTCCGCAAAGGAGGCCTCGCCATTTTTCCATTGTACATAGAACGGTTCTTCTCCCTTGAGCTCAAATTGGTATGTCTTCTCCTCATCCGAGATAGCTTCCTTTGCATCTTCTGTCCTATTCGCGTACCATGTGACCAGTTTTATAGAAAATCCGCATTTGCCCAACAATCTGTTTTATCAAATCGAACTTATAGGTTAAGCAGTTTAAAAGATTACGGAGTTATCAGAGAGACTAGATCAACATTAGAAAATATCAGTCCCTGATGAAGAGTTTTCTCGTCAGTCTCTTAATGATATTGATTAGGTTCCGTGCCTACTTTTCCGTCGCTTTGGCAGCGTCCAGAATTGCTTCAATGATCTTTATGTATCCAGTGCATCGGCAAAGATTGCCAGCTATTCCCTCACGGACATCCATCTCGGTTGGATTCTTGTTAGATTCTAGGAGATCTACGCTAGACATTATGAAGCCCGGCGTGCAATAACCGCATTGGAATGCAAAGTTCCTGATATATGCGTCTTGCACCGGATGGAGTTTACCATCTTGCTCCAGTCCCTCGATTGTTCTAACCTTTCCGCCAGCAGCTTTCCTAGCAGGCATCATGCAAGAATAGATCGAACGGCCATTCAGGATAACCGTGCAACAACCACAGCCACCATAGTCGCACCCTCTCTTAGTTCCAGTCATCCCCAAGTCATCGCGAAGAACCTTGGAGAGAGTATCATACGGGCCTACTGCTACTTCCTCATCGACGCCATTGATATTTAGCTTGATAATTTCCTTCGTAGCCTGTTGAGACATGCATACCTGCGTGTCTTCTCAGATTATTTAAGCTGTTTGTCTGGACGAAGTCTTTGTCTCAAGACGCACGTGATTTTCATTTCCATTCGCGAGGTCCGGACAAGAGGATGTCTCTCAGTAAGAACAATATATCTCACACCAATAACAAGAGTGGCTGCAAGTACAATTAACCGTAAAGTTTAAGGTGCATCTGACAAATCC
>DAEN01000019.1 GCA_002495315.1 Thaumarchaeota archaeon UBA141 | reverse complement strand
ATTGTGATTCGCTCAAGGGTATCGAATCGCGGTTGAGCGGGAGTAGTAGGATCAGTTTCAGAAGGCGACAAGTAGACCGCTGCTAGTCCTACGCCTGCAATCCCTAGAACGATGATGACGCCTAAGACCAGACTAGAGGGCAATCCACTTCACCTATACTTTTAGGTAATCGCAGCCTTGTTGATCAATTCATTAGAAAGGGTCTTCAGTTTAGATATCGATCTCCGTGCCCATGCCTCTTGACTTGGCAATCTGATACACTCTAAACGCAGTTGAAACATCAATAGCCGCACTGCCCACGGTCTTGAAAACGGTTATCTCTTCTGTCGAAGTTCGTCCTACCTTTCTTCCAGTGACGAGTTCGCCTATTTCTCCATAGATCTTGGTCAAGTCAAATGTTCCCTCCTTGACTGGAATGCTTATGTCACCCGTCTCGCGAGCTTCTGGAACATCTAACACTATTTTGTCTGCTCTGCCTATCGTTAAACTATCAAGTTCGCGCGCTTGTGGGGTAAACGCTCCAATCGCATTTACATGGACTCCCTTGGAAAGCCACTCTCCGTTTATGACTGGCGTCGTAGAAGTACTGCAAGTTACAACGATGTCTGAACCCTCGACTGTTTGTTTCGGGAATTCAGCTTCTGTGATATCTAGTTCAAGCTTTTTCTCCATATTCTGGACGTAGCCTTTTCGTCTCTGGGGTATTGCATCATATGCTTTTACCTTCTCGATTTTGAATAATTCCTTTAGGCAAGACAGTTGGGCTTCGCCTTGACTACCACATCCTATTATGCCGACTGTTCTGCTATCTTTTCTAGCCAGGTATCTTGCGGCTACGGCTCCTGCTGCACCTGTCCTAAATTTGGTAATGTACGTTCCATCCATCACCATTAGAGGCTCCCCCGTTTGGGGATTATTGAGTAACATGAGGGCTGGATTGTTTGGTTTTCCTTTCTTGAAGTTATGGGGGTTGTCACCAACAATCTTTACGCCCATTGCTTCGGAATCTGCAAGATAAGCCGGCATTACGCCTAGCCACGTTTCAAATTTGTTTGCGAAGATATGCGGCCTTGGCGGTACTTCTGCTGTGCCTAATCCCATTTCTCTGTATCCTGACTCTACCGTTTCTATGGCTAAATTCCATGTTAAAATGGACTCTAGCTCACTTCGGGCAAGAGCTAGGATCAGTTGTCTCTTCCCCTAATCACTTCTAATTTCACTCTTTATTCCACGAGGTTAGTTGAAAAGCGACGACATTATCTTTTTGTTCCTCTGACCTGACGACCAAGAATCTCAATTTCTTTATCTCCGTGAGTTCTCTTTGTAATTATATATCATTCTAAATTGACATGACTAAGTACGGGAGTATGCGCGTCATGATCTTTGCTCCGAACATTAGACGCGAAGCACGCGTAATGCTATTTCAAAGTACCCTGGCTGGCCTATCAATACTTATTCTCGCTTTTGCTTTGAATGTTTCTGTTAACGCTGTATTGGTCGCTTCTCTAGGAGCTACAGCTTTTACTGTTTTTACGATTCCCAATGCAATATCTGCAAGACAACGTGCAGTAATAGGCGGTCATGGTATTGGTATCTTTGCTGGATTCACAGCGACTCTTATCATACAACAACTACCTGGACTAGAGCTTCTGGGTTATGCAGCGGCAATTGGACTGTCTAGTATATTCATGGACATAACCGAGACCGAACATCCGCCAGCCGCGGGAACGGCATTAGGTATTGCTTTGACTGGCTTTTCACTAGAAGCAGCGGTTACTGTCATAGGAGGAGCAATTGGGCTCTCATTCTCTCATAGGATATTGCGACGATGGCTAAAGGACATAATTAGGTAGACGTCAATTTCCTAATTGTAGATCAGGCTCACTGTTTTCAAAAAGGTTAAACGCTTTTCACGTCTAATAGGATCATGACTGTTGATCTAGTAATTAAGGATGGTAAAGTAGTCACGCCTAGGGGACTCTTCCCAGGTGGGGTGGCTGTAGACGACGGTGTCATTGTGGCCGTAGGAGGTAATGAGCACCTTCCACCAGCTAATGTGACCCTGAATGCACAGGATAAGCTAATTCTACCAGGAGTTATCGATCCGCATACTCACCCGGGGAAGCGGGAATTCGCCACTGACATACGGACAGAAACCAGCTCGGCGACCATCGGTGGAGTGACCACGATGGGGGCCATCATCAAGAGCACCAGAATGGGAGAGTGGGTCGATGTTCCACAGGGTATTCCTTCATACAAACAATCTTTCCCCAGCGCTAAAGAAGCAGTGGATGCGAATTCAACTATTGATGTCTACTTCAACTTCGCTATAGTCACCGATGAGCAAGCAAATGAAATACCGTACTATGCCAAGGAATTCGGAGTAACTTCATTCAAGTTCTACGTGGGTTATATGGGTGGAGACAAAAGCACACGCCGCGCAGGACTAGGTGACTGGTGCTCGCGGCTTGGATTCCCTGATGGCTTTGATGACGGTACGGTCTACCTAGGTTTCGAGAACATAGCAAAAGTTGGGCCGCCATGCATCGCGCACATACACGCAGAGAATATGGGTATGTCTAGAATTTTCTTTGATCGAATCTTCCGGGCAGGGCGAAATGATCTAGCTGGGTGGGCTGACAGGTCACCCGGCATCTGCGAAGCCGCTCACATTCGAACTTACGCTTACTTTGCTAAGGTCACTGGTACTCCTATCTATGTCGTTCATCTCAACTCGCTAGAAGGATTGGACGAAATACGTCGGGCTCGAGCCGAAGGAATCCAGATTTTTGCTGAAACATGTCCGCAGTACACCTGGATTGCAACCGACGATGATCCTCCTGGCGTCTGGGGGAAATCGAGTCCTCCATTGAGAGATAAGAACACCGCTGACGGACTAGTAAAGGCCCTTGCTGACGGGGATATCTTTTGTATGGGGACTGACCATTGCCCAAACTTGCAGGAAAATCACATGGGTGGTGAACTGATTCCTCCGGATAGCGTGGGTATCTTCCGAAGTGCGAGCCAAAGTGGTATACAGACCCTTCTGCCTTCAATGCTCAACTATGGCGTAAATACGGGTGTGCTCTCGATTGAACGTTTGGTTGAGATCTGTTGCAAGAATCCAGCATATGCTGCTGGTCTCTACCCCCAGAAAGGCGCGCTCAAGGTAGGATCTGATGGAGATATTTTGGTAGTTGACACGAAGCTTACTAAGAAGGTCACAGCAGAGACTATCCATGCACCTTACCTGGCCTTCTTCCGCGAACGGAACCTCACTGGATGGCCAACGGTTGTGACTGTACGTGGTGAGGTAGTCATGCAGGACAACGAGATTGTGGGGAAGCCTGGACATGGCAAATATCTAGGTAGACTCTTGGGTGATCAACAAGTGGCGAATCTTGACCCTTCATAATGCTGCAATACTTGCCGATTATAGTTGATGATTCTTTGAGTCAAACTCTGAGCTGCTTTGACTCCTATGCAAGCTAAGACTTATTCATTAGCTCGCCAACACGCTCTAAAGAAATTGCGACCGAACGGCATTCCAATAATGTATGTTCTCTTGGACGGGGTTGGAGATCTACCTGATCCTATCCTGAACAATCTAACTCCTCTTGATGCTGCTCTTACTCCACACCTTGATCAGTTATCGCGTATGGGGTCTATGGGTTTGGCGTATCCAGCAGGCGAAGGGATCGCGCCTGAATCGGATGTTGGAGTATTCGGGATGTTGGGATATGATCTGTCCGAGGAATACGTGGGACGAGGTGCGATGGAGGCAATAGGTGCTAAGATTGATTTTCAGAATGGTGATCTTGCTCTACGTGCAAATTTTGCCACTCTCCAGGACGATGGAATATTGGGAGATAGGAGGGCTGGTCGCGATCTGTCAAAACAAGATACTGAAGAGTTGGCTGATGCTATCACTCATGACGTTCAATTATCTCATGGAGCCGAACTTGTCTTTAGATCCACTGTCGCTCATCGGGCAATAATTAGAATACGTACGCCTGGAGAAAATCTCTTGGCCAACATCTCAAACACAGATCCGGCCTATACGAGGGTTAGAGGAATGGGTGTGGCTAAAGAAGGCCTGAAGGAACTTCGTCTTCAGAGATCTGAAGCACTTGATTCAATTCCGGGTACCAAGCTTGCAGCAGATCTCTTGAATGAATTCACAGAAAATGCACAAAGAATCTTGGCTGAGCATCCCGTGAATATTCGTAGAAAAAGTAGCGGACAGCTCCCTGCAAATGTCATCCTAGCCCGTGATGCAAGCTGTAGTGTTCCTAAGCTTGACCAGATGCAAGAAAAGTATGGGTTGAATACTGCGTGTTTGCTTGACATGCCTGTGGAAAAAGGGATCGCGACTGTCACCGGTATGGTGCAAGTTGAAGGAGGAGATGTAGACGATTACAGCTTTAAGGCTCAGAAGGCCAAGGAACTTCTACCGAGATTTGACTGCGTGTATGTTCATATCAAGGGACCGGATGAACCAGGCCACGACGGAGATTCTGTTTTGAAGAAGGACGTGATACAAGCTATCGACAAGGAGTTCTTCAACATGGTCGCTGAACAAGTTCTCGATGGTCGTGCAATAGTAATAGTTTCAGCTGACCATTCAACTCCATGCCAGCTCAAGGCGCATAGTAGTGACCCAGTACCTGTGATGGTAAGTGGTCCTGGCATAGAACAAGACCAGAGTTGCCGATTCACTGAAAGAGATGGTCTCCAAGGCAGTCTTGGGAAGATGGAAGGAAAGCAGATCCTTGGGGAAATCCTGTCAAAGCTTAGGAAATAGAACTTTATCTTGGATTAATGGATGAGTGACTACAGAGGTAATTTCCCGTCTGATCGTTTGAATGAAGAAGGACTAGTCAAGTATCCTCCTTCTTCTTCGAAGAGTCTGCCAAGAGATTGAGCTTCTCTTATCGTGATATATTCTCTCTCCATTGTTCTCAATATTATCGGCGGCTTCGTTTGACTGTGGAAGGGCATATTGAAGACTATTGAATAAGCGCCAGTATTGCGGAAAGCCACATACTTTCCTATCTCTGCACCTGTTAGATCTGATGAAGGTGAGATAGGGAAGACGTCATAAGTGTCGCAAAGCTTTCCCGCGAGATGGACTTTGTTGCCGTTAGGGGCAGGAGAAGTTCCCACGACTTTCTGTGGATATATTTGACGCAAGAGCGCAGCGTCTAACAACAGATGGTATCCTGCATCAACTATGACTGTCTTGTGTTCTCCTTGAGACTTTGTGTTGACGATCTTGCTCAAAAGAAGACAGGATTCTGCAGAAATATATCTTCCACTTTCAACAATTACAGTAAAGTCTGACCCTATCCTCTCGGCCATTTCGTTTAATCGGTTGGCTGCTAAAGTACCAATCTCGTTAGCTGTTGGTACAGGAGAACCATAGAAGACCGGCGTTCCTCCTCCGATGTCGACGGTAGATATAGCAAATTCTGGGAATTCTCGCTTCATCTTGAAGATGAAGGCTTCTAGTTTCTCTATAGCATTGCTGAAGCAATTGTGATCCTCGATTTGGGATCCAAGATGGAAATGAAAACCTTCAAGATCGAGTTCAGGCGCTGCTAAGATGTTTCTAACCAGAGTAGTGCTGCTATCTGAAGCACTGGTATTGAGAGGGACACCAAACTTACCATGGCGATAAGATGCACGGACTTCAGCTTTTACTCCCACCTCGGGATTTATCCTGATCATGACTGTGGCACGTTTGTTCAACTTACGCAAAATTGAAACTAGGTTTACAAAACCGTTGTATGAGCCCAACACGATCCTTGATACTCCTGAATTGAGTACCTCTTCAAATTCTGTGGCCTCCTCTGTCACACTTGTGTAAATGACGTTTTCACTACGCCCTCCGCTGTGCCTATAGAAGAAGAGCTCACCCAGGGTGGATAAGTCGAATAGAATGCCTTCTGAGATAAGGATTCTCACAAGAGACGGATTAAAATTTGCTTTAATGGAATAGGCAATTCTCGCAGGACCTCTAAACGCTACGAATGACTCCTCAAGCTCTCTTACTTTATTGCGTAGCGTTGCTTCATCAATGATATACAGCGGCGTCCCATGCTGTTGAACGAGCCTTACAATCTCTTCATCAGAAAACGATGGTGTTGAAACCTCAGTTTTCGAGAGCGTTTGAACATTGCTCTCGGTCATTTCTTCTAGCCAATTCCCTGAGGAGACCCTTATAAGCATTATGATTTACAAGGAAGTGATTAGAATAGCTAGGTGAAACCCATGTTTTCTTATTGACCACGACTGAAGGCGATGAAGTCTTAATCCCTCTTACCTAGAATTATCTCCATGGTGGAGATGGGCCGTTGATCGCCCTCATAGCCGACCAATTCCGTATCGATCTTGACATTCTTGATTACATATGCATTATCACCCAATCTCTTTGTGACGATTTCAGCCACATCGACCGCCCGAGATATGACCATCCCACGCGCCTTTAGGACGACTTCGCCAGTTTGGGCGAGCTGAATCTGAGCAGACATGCAATAACTCATCACTGGATGTTTACCAACGTAAATGCGGTTTGCCGGCTTCGGTTGCTTTGTTTCATCTTGCGGTAAATTTTCCTCTAGATTGACACCGTTTCCATTTTTTTGACTTTCTGATTCTTCAGACGCATTCATGGGTAGACTTTACCATATCGCGATACTATACTATTTTACCTTTGGTCAATAAGAAATGAAATCAGATTTCCTGGAAGCTTCAGTCTAGACGAGCCAATCGATGGCGATGTCTTGGTAGTTCCCATTGGAGAGTTTTCTTCTAATTGAGATGGGGAGTGCATTGGCATCTATCTCTGATAACGCAAGACTGATGGGATCCTTGATATTGGGATCAATTGTGATAAATGGTGGTGCTCCGAGCGCTAATTGTAGGGATCTGGCTCCTAGAATCCTGGCCTTCTCAAAACGGGTAAGCTTTGGAGGACCTATCTTAATCGTGCCGACTTGTTTTATGGCCTTCTTGGATTTACCAGCTGTCTTTTTTGGTTTTGGATCAGTCTTACCACTGGCAACTTTCTTAGTTATCTTTTTACCAGCTGTCTTTTTTGGAGCAGCTTTACCACTAACACTTTTGCCATCAGAACGCGGCATAAATTCCAGCAGGGCCCCCGGGTACGCTATTTCCAACTCGAGATAGGAAGATAAACTTTACTAGTTTTTCGCTCTGACTCTGAACTTATTACTGAAGTTAAGGGTGTTATTATGAGAGATATCTTCCAAAGCTTAAATCGCTAGAGATGCGCAGTAAGTTGTATTGGCCGCATCTGTTTCTCGTATACCTATACGTATTACGATAAGTGAAAAAGGCACCGCAAACGGAGATGTCTTTAAGCACTTTGCTCCTAGAACTGTAAACGATTTCCTTCGTTCATTGCCTCTGCAAGGACGTGTAAACCATGCGAACTCTTTCGTCTATATGACTTCGAAACTGATTGTAGGGGGGGAAAAGAGACGTACTGCTTTCTCTAGGAATGAAATGGCTTTTCTACCTCTCAACGGGAGCATTTGTATATTCTTGATGGAATCGAAGGTTGAACGACCCATGAACCCAATAGGCAGAATAACGTCT
The DNA here is from genome assembly GCA_002495315.1 of Thaumarchaeota archaeon UBA141. Classification (GTDB taxonomy): domain Archaea; phylum Thermoproteota; class Nitrososphaeria; order Nitrososphaerales; family UBA141; genus UBA141. The sequence goes on along the minus strand of DAEN01000019.1, from coordinate 6,796 downwards.
GGTATGGAAGTTTTGGACACTGTTACACAGGGTGATGTAATGGAAATTCAGGAGTTAGCCAACGCATAGACAAAGTGGCCGCTGTAACCCCCAACCCTGCGGAGAACAGACTTGTTCTCCAGATTCTTCAAGAGTAAGCCCGCCGTGGATCCATCAGTTCCAAGAGCTCGTGCTGCCCCATGAATCGTGATGGCCTTTAGGGGGGTGAGAAGTTTCACAGCTTCAGTGTCATCAACTCTTAACACACCGGGTATCGATTTCCCGCCAAATTTTCCAGATTTGCCATCTTTGCCACCTTTGGACTCCTGTTTCTTTCCGGAAACAGCTTGGGCCTTTTCTGCTTGCCCTATGGGTTTCCTTTTATTGCCTCCCAATGGCGCCGCGCAGTATTGGCGAACGATGTGTAATAAACCTGATGTCAAGCTACATTGGGTTGGAATGCTTATACTTGGCAGGTTTGATATTGGCCATAATTATGTGACATTAAGAAATGAACCAGTTTTCAATAAGACTCGGTATTGGTATTAACAGTACTTTCTCTCCCCAAGAGCTCCTCAGGTATGCAAAGGAGGCAGAAAGAGTTGGTATCGATGAGTTCTGGCTCGCTGAGGGTTACCATAATCACACTAGTACGGCCGCAGCGGCTGTCATAGGTAATTCGACGAATAAGATTCGGCTCGGGTTGGGTGTTCTAAGTCCCTATACTAGACATCCGCTGTTAACTGCTATGGAAGTCGCTACTCTAGACGAGATAAGTCACGGCCGAATGACACTTGCCTTCGGAGCCGTAACCTCTGCAATTATCAAACATGGATCGACCGTAAGATCCGCGAAGCCAGCTGTGTCTCTTAGGGAATGTGTAAAGATAGTACGCGCAGCTCTGGCAGGGGAGTTGGTTATCCACGACAATCCTCCATACAAGATCCCTGCACCTGGGATCAAGCTTACTTTCCAGCCAGTTCAGCAAAGACTGCCTATCTATATGGGCGTCTCAAGTCCCTTGGGTCTTCAAGCTGCGGGACAACTAGCTGACGGAATATTGCTCAATACCATGTCTAGCATACCTTTCGTTCGATATGCTATGGAGCATGTTCGTGTGGGGGCCAAGAGAGCAGGTCGAAGTGTTGAAGATCTTGATTTAGGGGCATATCTCGTGGTATCTGTTTCTGACGATCGTCGGGCGGCAAGTGAAGCGGTTAAAGAGACGTTGGCATGGTATCTTGTACGAGTCGGAACAAGAATCACACGGTCTGCGGGGGTGTCAGATAGTCTGGTTGATGAAATAAGGACATCGACTGCTCGATATGGTTTGACAGCTGAAACAACAGGGCTGATCGATGACGAAACTATAGGAAAGCTTGCTATAGTGGGCGACTCCGAGGACGTCGCTAATCGTCTTGAGGAATATGTCAAGGCGGGGTTAAAAGTCCCTATTGCGTATCAGGTTTGGGGACCAGATCGAGAAGTAGCAATACGTACTCTCGGGAAGAGAGTCAAGCCGCTTCTTCGGAAGAAGTTGCGTAGATAGAATTGTAACTGGAGATCTGACTCGATCGGAGATAACACCTGGTCGTTTCTCACGTATCATATTTTGGAATGCCGTGTTTGATGAATTAACAAATGATTAAGTTACAGAGTACTGGGATAAAATATATAACGCCGTTATCATCTTGGTATAGCTGGATGGAATATGAGTACAAGTGAAGCCGTAGTCGATCAGGTTTTGGACGTAAAGGGGAAGCTCTGTCCGATACCGATAGTCCTGGCCTACAAGACAATTAACCAACTCGAAAGTGGTCAGGTGTTACTGGTTCACTCGACGGATCCAGGTTCTAACTCTGACTTTAAGGCCTGGTCAGAGAAGACTGGCAATCCAATCTTATCAATCACTGAAAACGAAGAGAAGCCTAAAGTCTTCTCATATGTGATACGGAAGAGGTAGGTATGGATTGACCAAAAATTCTGTACAAACAAGCACGAAACCGCCGATTCAGCTGCAGAAGAATAAACTGGTTCTTGTTGTCTCTCGAGGGACACTTGACGCAATCTATCCTGCGTTGGTCTTAGCGACTACTGCTCCAAGCATGGATATGGAATGTGATGTATACTTCACATTCTGGGGCCTGAAGGCCATTACAAAGAAGGGCATCATGAATGTAAAGATCGGCTCAGTTGGAAACCCCGGACTACCTTTGCCTAATGTTATCGGCATGATCCCTGGGATGACTGAGATGGCGACAAAGATGATGAATTCCCGGATTAAGAAATATTGGCCGGGGCCCTACGAAATGCTGAAGATGGCTAAAGATGCAGGTGCCCGAATTCACGCCTGTTCTCCAACTATGGGTTTCATGGGGATCTCAGAAGGAGATCTGATCCCTGAAGTTGAAGACATAGTCGGTGCTTCTGCCTTCCTCGGATGGGCGACGGATCCACAAGCAGTGACCCTTTTCATCTAGTGCAGTGAATAGGCGAACTATTCCAGATAGCTATCTAGCTCCAGTAAAGTTAGGTAACAGTTCGCCATGAGGCATTAGTCTAGCGTCTCTAGCTTCGACTTCAAAGACTTATGTTGGAAGTCGCTCAATCGTTCCTCGGAGATGAAGGACGAGAAATTCCTTGATGTTGGAGGAAGAAAGACGCGGTTCTTTGAGGCGGGAAGAGGGGATCCATTGGTATTGATCCACGGTGGTCAGTATGGCTCATCGTCTTTCTGTTCCGCCAACGATTGGGGACTCAACTTTGACGCTTTGGCTAGATCTTTCCACGTCTTTGCTTTTGACAAGCTTGGAATGGGATTCACTGATAATCCTTCTGATGATAACGAGTACACAATAGATGCTACCATAGATCATGCCTACAACTGTCTGGAACAACTCGGAATCCGACAGAGTACAGTCATAGGACATTCGCGAGGGGCTCTAGTAGCTGCATGTTTGGCCCTTCAGCACGCAGATCTTGTGAAATCAGTGGTCGTGGTTGATAGTAATACTCTTGCCCCTGATGATCCTTCCGTACCAATGAATTTCTACGCAGACATACAGAAATCTGCACCAGAATCTCCTACTATGGAAAGTGTGATGAGCGAGGCTCGGGCCAACTCATATTCTACAAATCACATCACGACAGAGTTTTCCGAAATACGGTACAAGATCGCTACACTGCCCAAGACGATGGAAGCTCGGCGCAAGATGGATGCTACGGGTAAATCCCATTTCTATCCGTTGTTAAATGAGCGAAGGCGCAATACAATTGACTCTATAGCGACTGGAGACCTAAGAGCTCCAACTCTAATAGTATGGGGACTCAATGACCCTACTGCTCCATTTAAACTTGCAACCAATCTCTTCCGAATCATAGCGTCGAAGAACGACCGGACACAGCTTCATTCTTTCAACCATGCTGGACATTACTCCTTCAGGGAACACTCTGACGATTTTAATCGGGTGATCTCTACATTCCTTGTTTAACGGTTACAATTGTTCGCAGGATCCTGACGGCCAGTTTCTCTGTTGAAAAGACGACCTCCAAATCTAGCTAACTAGAGATTGAACCATGACAGAAATTAAGATTCCACCCGCTGTTAGATATAGACTCTTAACCACTCCAGAACGGTACGTATCCGTAGGAACTCGGTTCGTTCGTTGTATACTGGGAGGCTGTTGGTTTTGAGGAAATTAGTGGTCCGGTAGCTATGTTGACTGGGGAAATCCTTGCATTATTGTTGGCGGTATTCACGGGATTCATTCCAATCCTGATTCGGAAGTGTACTATGAAATCAGATCCAAAGCTAGGGGTGTTCATCTCTCTCATGGGTGCTCCTCCACTCCTGTTTACGGGACTAGTGATTACCGGTGAGTGGATACATTTGATTGATCTAAATTACAGCGGCTTCCTATTCTTCTCTCTGGCAGGAATCACCCATTTCTTATTGGGTCGGACGTTGCATTGGTATGGGATACAGATCGTTGGCGCTTCCAGGGCTGCAGTAGTGGCTCGGAGTCAAATCATCTTCTCACCATTGCTCGCCTTGATAATCCTGGCTGAAGGGCTAGGAGTTACAGACATCTTTGCGGCCGTGGCCGTCTTGATAGGTGCGATTCTGATCTCGTTGAGCACTTCTGAATATAAGATGGTGCAGAAGAGAGGCGCGGTTGAGGGAATTGTTGCGTCCTTAAGTGCAGCTGTGTTGTGGGGAGCTTCGCCCATAATGATCAAGTTGGGACTAGCACAGATAAATTCTCCACTAATTGGGACCTTCATAGCTTCCTCCGTAGCACTCTTAGGTTATGCAGCGCTGATGTGGGGCAGTAATTCTTACAGAGCACTCTTCTCTTTGGACCGTACCACTTGGTATTACATCATCGGCATAGCATTACTTTCCCCTGCGGGTATTTTACTCAGATTCGCGGCACTAAGCGATATCCCTGTTGTGACTTTCATCGTAATCGCGAGCTTGGGGCCATTGTTCACACTTTTCTTCTCGTACATCTTCATAAAGCGACTAGAGCTGCTTAACTACAAAGTTGGAATTGCAACAGTACTGATGGTAGTTGGCGCTTTTGTGGCTGTCATGTAGACTTTTCACCACGCACGTGATGAATCAGAGCGCTTCTACATTATGAATTACGCGACGTTCTGATGTCTTTCTTGATCTGATGTCTTTGCATAAATGGACGGTTTTATACCGTTTCCATGCCTTTGTAATATCCTAAAATATCTGGAATTCTTCGGGCGTCATAAGGGATGCGGTGGGGCTACTTGAAGCGCTGGGCACTAACAAAGAGAATGATGCGCAGTATCCTGGCTGGACTTTCATATGCATTTCCCGTCGTGCTAATGCGGAATAAACTACCGCTGCCTGACTATGAGCTCTCAGTAGTAACCTCTGATGAAAATGAAGTTCTCAGTAGTGCAAGCATAATTGGCGGAATCGTTGTTGCCACTCTAGTTGTTACGATATTCCTTTTCCAAGGACTTTCTAGAATTGGCCTTCTGGTAGCCGGGATTTTCCTGGCCTTTGGCATAGGACAACAGATAATTTCTGCCTGTTTGAACGTTGTCGCAACAGATGTAAGAACCTTCATCTCAAAATGGAATACGGTGGTCTATAGCTGGTCTAGGACCAAGTCGGGACGCGAGTGGCGCTTTATTGAGGATCATGCAGTAAGAATTTACATTTCTCCCTTCATCATTCACATACTTCCAGACTACTTTGGGCTCAAGCCTAGCTCAGAAGTGATCGAGGAATTTGTACGGAAAAACAAGCACGAAGTAGATTATGACAAAAAGGTTGGAAAGGAAGAACCGAGTCACCTCTCTTTTTCTGAATACGCTATCCATTATCTCAACGATCGACTTGAATTTCATGATAGGGTTTATGAGATGAAGGAGAAGACCGGAGTCATAGATCCAATTTTATTCATCGCCATTGGGACTATAGTTTGGCTGATTAGTTCAATATAGGTAACCTGTGCTCTGGTTTCAGTTTTATAGTTAACAAAAGTCTTTGAATGTCGATGTTCTTCATGACAATTGCTGTTGTCTCTCTCTTAGCTGCGGCGGCTCTTGTTCAACTTTGAAGCCAAGGAGTCTTTTCATGTCCAGAGCTGCTTTAACTGACTTTCCACTATAGTGGTTGTTGAAGAAGACGTATAGATCTTCGCTGCTACTCTGAACTTTTCTGACTATTGGAAGCCATTCTTCTAGCTCTTCTTCCCTGTAGATGTAGTTGTATCTTTCAAAAGGCTGAGCAGGCCTCCACCATCTCTCTTCTTCAACACGACCATGAAGTCGAATATATCCGATTTCTCTAGATGTAGTTATTGAAGAGGGCTTAGGTAGTAGCTCAAGTCGTGGCAGATCTACGTTGACGTATCCTATGTTGTTCTTTTTCAGGAATGTGTATACTTCGTCACTTTGCCATGAGGAGTGTCTGAACTCAATGCAGAGAGGAGCGACAACTTCCAGATCTTCAGCCATGCGACGCAGATAATCAAATCCAGATGCAGATGGCCGGAACGAGTGTGGAAACTGAGCCAATAGGCAACCTAGTAGTCCTTTTCTTACCAGTGGCTCAAGACATTCACGAAATGGCCTTAGGCTGCCTGCATAACGTGATCTTTCATGCGTGAATGTAGACGGTGTTTTTACTGCTAGTTTGAAGGTAGATGGTACCTTCTTGACCATTTCTTCAAACATTCTAGCTGAGGGAGTTCGATAATATGTGGAATTTATCTCAACTGCATCAAAGTACTTGGAGTAGTATGATAGAAAGTCTTTGGTTTCAGTGCCATCTGGATAAAATGCGCCTAGCCAATCGCGATAGCTATAACCTGATGTACCTATCTTTAACAAGAATTATATCTAATGTCCATAAACTATTGCTTTAAGTCTCTCCATCTACTTGATCAAGATCGCCTATCTTGAGTGAATTCCTCTTGGCTACAATATGAATGTCAGCCATCCATAGTAGAGTAACGGAAGGATGGCAATGCTCATTATTGTCCATGTGATTGTGATCTTTATCCAGTCGTCCATCGCGACCCAACCAGTTCGGAGTATGATCATTGTCGGAATGAGCTGATATGGAAAAATGAACCACGTGTTTCCAACGATGGCTGTGGCTGCCCCAAGGATTGGATTGGCCCCTACTGAGGAAAAGAATTGCATTGAGATCGGCTGGACTATGCTAGCAGTTGCTACTCCTGTCATTCCAAAATGAACCAGCGAGGTCAATATGCTGAAGACGATGAATGCTGTGAAGGTGTCGAGATTCCCGCCTATCCTCGCTATT
>DAEN01000045.1:5105-40428 GCA_002495315.1 Thaumarchaeota archaeon UBA141 | reverse complement strand
CACAGGGGTAGGTATGGCCTCTGTTTTCAGTGCCCTGTTTGTTGAAAAAGTGGTGGTAGTGCAGCCACTACAATCTACCACTCCGCTTTTTGCTTTATTCTTTACATGGGTCTTCCTTAGAAGGTTGGAGAACGTAACTGCTTCTACGTGTTTAGCTGCCATTCTCATAGTCATTGGCTCTATCCTTGTGGCTATTGGATAATGGTGGATCTACTTGATAGCTACTGAATACTGGGATTCCTGATCGGAATAAAGAGATATAGTTGAACAACATCACGTCTGGTTGCATTTAATTCCATACGAAGGCGTAGAGTCTAGTGGAAATTGTTATAGTCAGTGGTATCTACTAGTGCTTTTCGTAGAGAGTACTCAACTGACAGGCACAGCTATTGGAATAAGTGCGGATTGGCCTGAATTTCATCGACAAGGTCATTTACCATTGCTGACGGCGAAATTTCCGTCTTCCAGCTGAACACTCTCTGTGCCAAGCTGTCATCAAGCTCACGATGTTGTGCTCTCACTCTCGAGTCCAATTCTGGTTTAGGATTGAAGCTGATCTGTGCTTCCGGCAACCTAGCCCTGGTTAGATCTGCCAACTCCTTTGCTGTGAGAATAATTCCATTCAGGTTGTAGATTCTATCATCTACACTTTCCTTTTGATAAGCTAATTCCAAAGCTCTAGCTGCATCTTTGACATACAGGAAGGCCGTTTGTGTTTCTTCTTTCACGTAGGATTCGTAAGGAAGGCCAAGTGCGGGCTTTTCGATCATATGACTCATGTATGACATAACTCCTGCTTTCCTTCCTGCACCAATGATTGGAGGAAAACGGAGAGCTCGAAAGTCGATACCATGTCTGAGATGGTAAAACACGCCCCACCTTTCCCCGAAATACTTGGCGATCGCGTAGGGGTTCGAGGGCTGGCACGGATCTCCCTCATTAACGCGTTTTCCCTCTTTGTCACCATATGCCGCACCAGAGCTACTATAGATCACCTTCTTCACCCCAAAGCTTCGCGCAGCCTCGAGGACGTTAACTGTACCTACGAAGTTCACGTTGAATGAAGATACTATTCGTTGTTCGGCAGCTGCGGAGATGACTGATGCGAGATGAAAGATCCCCTCGACTTTGTGCAGTTTTATTGCATCATTGATCTCTTGAGGGATAGTCAGATCCCCTTGAATGATTTTCACCTTGTCTTTGACATCGTCGATCATTCGAAGATTGGGTGAGATATCGAAGACGACTACCTGTTCCCCTTGCTTGGCCAACTTTCGTGCGAGCGCAGACCCGATTAGTCCGGTACCTCCGGTGATCATGATGGACATGAAACGTCTGGTGATGTATCCCATTGATTAGGTTTTGGCTATAGTTGGCGGAATGTCCAATGGAATGCTATCGGTTCGTGGCACTTCAATTCTTATCAATGTAGAAACAATTATCACTTGCATAAGCTGAACTGGATTTGAGAAGGCCCCGGCAATATGAGTAAATCTACCGAGTTTTACGATCTTGTGGTCCTTGGGGGTGGACCGGGAGGATATGTCGCGGCAATTCGAGGAGGGCAACTAAACGGCCGAGTGGCTCTGATCGAGGAAGCTGGGCTAGGCGGTGTATGTCTTCAGCGAGGATGTGTGCCTACAAAGTTCCTACTTGAGATGGCTGGCTCGTTGAAAACGACGCAAGGATGGTTGGATTCCGGTCTCTTCGATGGCCGGATAGAACCTAATCTCTCTAAGGTCATGGAACGAAAAGATGCAGTCATCGAGAGACTCGAGAAGGGAATAGATTACTTGCTGAAGAAGAATAAAGTCCACGTTATTCACGGCCGGGGTAAGTTGAATGGTCCAAATACTCTCGAGGTTGAAGATCAGAGTGGTGAAAAAACTCCGATTAAGGCAAAGAATGTTATCATTGCTACTGGCTCTCGGCCTCTTACACCCCAGATACCGGGTCTAGAGGGGGAAGGAGTTATCACTGGCGAGGGCTTTCTTGATTTAACTGAGTTCCCCAGGAGTGTGGTGATCATTGGTGGTGGCCCAGAAGGCGTTGAGTTTGCTCATATACTCAACATCTTCGGATCAAAGGTAACCGTTGTTGAAATGATGCGACAGCTTCTACCAATGGAGGATGCAGAGATTGGGATGGAGTTAGAAAAGACGATGAATCGTGCTGGTATACAAGTCCGGACTAGCTCAAAGGTGGTAGAGATTACTGGCCCGGTGAAGCAGAAAAGGATCAGAGTATCCACCGACAAGAGCACAGAAGAGCCCGAGGAATTTGAAGCGGATACGGTACTTGTAGCAGCTGGAAGAGTGCCAAACATTGAAGGGATCGGTCTGGATGAGATGAAAATCCGCCATAATCTACGGGGAATAGACGTAGACGCTGGGATGATGACTAGCTTACCTGGCACTTATGCGATAGGAGACGTTGCTGGACGATTTTGGTTAGCATACACTGCTTCCGAGGAGGGTATTGTAGCGGCTGAAAACGCGATGGGTTTGAATTCAGTGGTTGAGCATCGAGTTCTCCCTCGATGTATCTTTACGAAACCTGAGGTTGGTACAGTTGGCTTGACTGAACAGCAAGCCAAAAGCAACGGGAAGGCGGTTAAAATTGGTAGGTATTCGTTCTTTGCTAATGCGAAGGGCGTTTCGACGAATCACAACGAAGGTCTCCTTAAGATTGTGGCTGAAGAGGGCAGTGGCCTTGTTCTTGGTGTCCACATAATAGGGCCTGATGCCGCGGAACTTATCCATGCAGCAGCAATTGGGATTTTCATGAATGTTACACTTGACGACCTCTCAAAGATGCTTTTCGCTCACCCAACTTATTCTGAGGGCCTTCGTGAAGCTGCTCTTGACGCTCTGGGAAAGGCAATTCACAAATGAGGTATTGAATGGAATAGCCATTGACATTTCTTATGGCGCTCATCAAGATAGTTTCTCTGTAGTGAATAGAGGAACACTTACAAATCAAGGAAGAGTTGACTATTTTTGATCTAGGCAAAGCTGATGAACATTATATGCCCTAAGTGTTCAGCTACTGCGGAGTTATCTGACGACTTTGGAATGATTTCATGTCAGTCATGTTCATTGAGTCTTACTTACAGCCGATATCTAGATATTCTTGTCCAGCGACTGATGGGCGAAGAGGAATCAAGGGTTGGAATCTAGTCACAATGACTTTCGGATTCGGTGGACGATGTTCTGTTGACTGATACAGAAGGATTTCCTTCGGTTTTTTCATAATACGCATCATTATTTTCATACTCATGAGACGATAGGCAAAGCCATGTGAACTAGCTATACTGACGCAAGTGTAATAAGAGGCCAGCGTCAGCAGGAATATCGGACGCTTAGGATTTGACGTTCGCAGAGCCAGGTCGAGAAGACCTAGCGAAGTATCCCTTCATCAGCGAGGCTGGAGAGAATGTTCGACGACAAGGACTGACATTGGATGATCTAGCTTCTCCGGAATACTCTAACGTCGTTGCTAGAGCGCGGGCTCATGTCTTACAAGCAATCCAAAAAGGTAAGATTTCTGTCGAGGTCACTGCGCCTGAGATAGAGATACTTTCTTTTCCGCTTGCTTTGATGCTAGTGAAGGCCTCTGGGTTGGAGCATCTTGCCAAACGATACGCCTTGTCTGAGGCTATGAGAATAGAGTACCACCTTGAGCGAGAGCGGAGCGAAATCGTGAAGGAGATCTTTGAGCGAGTCTTGAATATACAGCTAAGTGAAACACAAAGTACGGGGCGGCATTTAGCACACGAATTCAAGATAAATTACCATGAATATTTGAAGAGATCCACTTCTTTTCGAGAATCCGAATGGAAGTTGGTTAACCGCGTAATGCTTTCCGGTTGGGTTCATCTGAAGCGAGAAGATCTAGTGCGACTAATTCGTGAAGAAATTCGGAGGATCATCTTAGAGAGGCTCAAAGCCATCACTGTCCCAAGGCTGCCTGAGAATCTGAAGAAAGTTGTTAAGGAGATTACTGATCTCGCGCCTCCACCACCAAGGCCTTGGATTAATTATCCCTCTAGTCGTGAAGGCTATCCACCCTGTGTTCAGCATGCTTTGACCATACAGGAAAAGGGAGAAAATCTTCCGCACTATCCAAGATTTTTGTTGGCAACCTATCTCTTGAACATTGGCAGTACAGTAGATGACGTAGTCGGGCTCTTTCCACGTTCGCCTGACTTTAACGAAAGGACCACGCGTTATCAGGTGGAGCACCTTGCAGGACTGAAGGGTGGCAAAGTCAAGTACACCTGTCCGTCATGTACTACTCTTCAGGCCCACAATTTTTGCTTTAAGACTGTAGCCTGTACGAATATTAAGAATCCTCTCCAGTTCGGTAGAAAGACGAATTCGAGACCAGTAACTAGTGTGGGCACTGAGGGAAAGAAAAGTGGAAGAAATAACAAAGTTGGTTCTTAATCAGGCCTTCAAGGATTACTACTTCCGGCGGGCCGAAGATGTCGAGATTCCCGATAACATAGCTAATCGGGAGTTCGGGTACAGTACATTTGAAAATGCTATGGTACGTCATCTTTCCTTTAGCTCAGCCGGTGAGTTTCACGCCTTCCTGGTCAAAGAGTCTCCTTATTCGGTCTTCAGTTCTGTTTCATGTTACGCGAAGCCTAGTCTGCCGATGGAAGAGAAGGGCTGGCAGGGCGCTGACCTCGTCTTTGATATCGACGTGAAGGATCTAGAGATGCCTTGTCGTAGAGTTCATGATAGCTGGCACTGCCGTGAGTGTGGGAAGATGGGATCTGGATTGCGACCAGCTATATGTCCCAGTTGCAAGACCAATAGGATTAACGTACTTGGTTGGGGTTGTCAGACATGTCTCGCTGCTGCAAAGGATCACGTCCATCGAATAATTGATTTCCTCCTGAATGACTTCGGCACTCGAGCAGACGCTATCTCTGTCTTCTTTTCTGGAAACCTAGGTTATCATGTAGAAGTTAGAGGTCAGGAAATGGATGGACTTGACCACGATTCTCGAATTGAGATCGCTGACTACATTACCGGGGTGGGGATTACGCCACAGCTTCTCGGAGTATTTCCTCGTGATAAGAGTGAAGTGGTCTCACAGAAGATGCCTTTAACTTCTGAAGCAGGATGGAGGGGCAGATTGGCCCGACATTTTAGTAATAAACTCAAAGCAACAGATGCCAAAAGTGACGCAGAGAGAGCAATGGCGATACAACTGGCAAGTCTTGGATATAGAAGATTCACAAACAGGCTGGCCCAATATGCTATGGATCTGGGTGCAAAGATCGATAGAAACGTTACCCTTGACCTTCACAGGATTTTTCGGATGGGAGGAACTCTTCACAATAAATCAGGATTGATCAAGAAGCGGTGCGAGGACTTGACCAGCTTCGATCCTTTCAATGACGCGCTTGGAGTAATAGGTGAGCCAATAGAAGTTCACGTTAGCTATTCACCTCCTTTCACTCTAGGAGATGAGGATTTTGGTCCATATAGTGATTCTCGGGTTACTCTTCCACTTCATGCGGCAGCTTATCTGATGTGCAAGGGACTTGCTAGACCAAGAAATGATTCATAGTCTATGGCTACTAGGTTATATATCGAGGCGTAAATATAGGTGGTATCTGAAGGTAGTTAAGGGAAGAAATGAAGGTACCAAAGGATATACGAACCAATTGTCCACACTGTAAGAAGCACACGCTTCATGGTGTTTCTTTGTATAAGAAGGGAACGCAAAGGACTGCCGCATTAGGTGCACGGCGCCACGCAGAAGATAAGAAGGGTTACGGTGGGCAAAAATTTCCGGAGCTCATTAGGACTGCTAAGACCACAAAGAAGATGCAGATGAAGCTAAAGTGCAAAGAGTGCGGCAAGCAGCTGGTTAGAGCAGGGATTAGACTTAGGAAGTTCGAGATTCTCGCATAGGTGGAGCTTGTGAAGAAAGAACGAATTCATATTCCTATGCCGAAAAGCTCTTTCTTGCTTGTTCAGTGTGCTGATTGTGGGAACGAACAGACGATCTTCTCCCATTCTAGCACAACTGTCCAATGCAAGGTATGCAGTGCGCAGCTAACCAAAAGCACCGGGGGAAAAGCCCTGTTGAATGGCCAGATAATAAGACGGCTCGACTAGCTTGAGGAAATGTCTACAACTGAGCGCAGGAAAGATTTCTGCACTTCGTTGAATTCTTGAGGTCTCTCGCCGCAGACCATGTGACTTGAGCCTGATCCACTGAAGAAATGGAATATCGAATTGGGGATATGTTTGTGGACTTCCATAGCGTATCTAGGCGGGAGGCAGTTGTCTTCTTCACCAGTAGTTACTAGTGTAGGGGCCTTAATCATATGGAGTCGATCTAGAGTATCATGTTTGATGTCTGCATCATAGAGGCGAATCTTTGCTTTGACTTCCGACGATTCTGGTTCATTTCTACCACTGCTTGAGGATACTTTGTTCACTTTGTCTGGAGAGAAAAGTGTCAATTGGCGATATCCTTCTGATAATTCCCATGGTGCATTCTGAAGTAGGAATTTACTCACTTCAAAACGGATCCTCAACCAGCGATCTGTCCGGGCCCAGGTGTTGTGGAGCGAAAGAGTAATAGTGCGATTGGGGAAATTTATTCCAATTTCCTGAGCAATTGCGGAACCCAAAGATAGTCCCGCTATGTGTGCTTTCTCTAAGCCTAGAACATCTAAAATACCTATCATGTCTTCTGCTAACAGTCGTACAGAATAAGGTGCGTCGGGCTTTTCGGATCGTCCACCACCTCGGATGTCCACGGCAATGCATTGCAGATCACTGCTCCATTCAGGTATCTGTGCTTGCCAGACACTGAGCGATCCTCCAGTACCAGGGATGAGTAAGAGTGGATCTCCTTGTCCTGAGCTTTCATAGAAGATCTTTGTTCCTGTAGTCACTTCAGCTAGGGGCATAGAGCTTGTAAATGTAGGATTAGTCAATATTGTTTTCGACTACAACTGTCAGAATCGGTTGCTTGCCAAACATTTAGTGACGTTTTGTAACTACGACTACCATTCGTTTAACCTGTTTCAATAGCTATATTTGAAGCGCTAACAGACGGCAAGTAAAAATATATGAATGGCAAGAGTGGAACTCCAGGCCGAGTCTTCCTGAAGTTCACAAAAGGATTGGTGCGAGATTAGCAAGTGTCAGATCAAGCGAAGGTAGAAGAAATTGCTTCTATCCCAGAGCAAGGAGAATTCGTTCTTTGTACGGCAGTAGATATTACATCTCATGGCGTTTATGTTACCCTTGATGAATATAATGGAATGAAGGGTTTTCTTCACGTCTCAGAGATTGCTACCGGTCGGGTTCGTCACATCGAGCGTTTTGTCAGGATTAGTCAAAAGCTCGTCGTGAAAGTAAGTCGTGTCAACGTAGGTCGGAAGGAAGTAGACGTTTCTCTTCGACAAGTTTCGGGGGATGACAAGAAACGGAAACTCCTGCAGGTAAAACGCGATGACAAGGCAAAGGGTATGCTCGACATCGCAAAGACCCGTCTCAACGTCTCAGAAGTCGAAGATCGCGACTTTCGACTGGCTCTGGCGGAAAAGTTTGGTTCCACTTATGATGCACTCGAAGAGGTTGTAAGACGCGGGCCAACAGCTCTGGACGGGCTAAAACTTTCTCCCGAGTACATAGATGTGATAACTGAAATTTCTAGGGAAAAAATGACGATCCCGTCTGTATTCGTAAGCGGGACCATTGAGATAACAAATTCGGCATCTAACGGCGTCGAAGTGATAAAGGAAGCCTTGATAAAGTCTGAAAAGTCTGTACCTGACGGAACGCGTCTCCAGGTAACGTACCAGGGATCCTCGCGTTACATGTTTGTTGTGACTGCAGAGAATTACAAGCTAGCAGATAAGATCCTGAAATCCAGTTTCGAAGTAGTAGGTAAGGCACTAGGCAAGAAGGGTTCAATTACCTCCACGAAGGGAGATCAAGCAAGGAAGACCGAAGGTAGGTAACTGATAGGACAATTGAGAGAGGAGGTATATCTTGGGGCGTTCACTGCTGAGGAGATGCTCTAAATGTGGTCGCTATACATTTCAGGTTAACTGTTCAATATGTGGAAGTGAGACGATTAATCCTCACCCGGCTAGGTTTTCTCCTGACGACAAGTATGCAAAGTACCGAGCTCGCAGTCACCATGCTGACCGAGAGACTGCTCTCGATCATTCTGGCGATGGTGGAGATCGCAAAGAAGAAGTCATCCAGGCAGAATAGTCCCGGAGAGCTGCTTCGAGATTGAAGATGGGTCTATATCCAAGCTCTATCTCTGCTCTCTTAATACTTGCAGGTGCGGTTCTGTAAGCAAAACCCTTGTGAGCACGCCGTCGAGTTCCAGGAGGTTCGAGTGTGATCTTGGTACTTGAGTCCATAATGTCTTCAACAAGTTTTACTAGTCTCTCGAAAGTGCAAATTTCACCCATACCGATGTTATATGCGTCGTGTGCAGGTTTCTTTGAATCAATAGCAGTGAGAATAGAGCGCGCGACGTCTATTGAGTAAATGAACTCGTCTGCATCAAAACTCCTCCTAATAGGCTTTGACATACCTTCACTAACATTTCTGATTATCTGTGAGATGAGCTCATTAGCACTTCCACTAGTCGTTCCAATCCATGGTCCAAATATGAATGGATATCTGAGTGAAATGAATTCAAGGCCATATTTTCGGGCATATGTAGTACCGAGGAGTTCTGAACCCGCCTTTGTGGCGGCGTACAGATTTCCGGGCTCTATGTGGCAGTCTTCATCAAATGGTTCATCTTTTTCCCACCCCCTAGTCCAGGCCTGGTAAACGGAATGGGAACTTGTGAATACAATCCTATTGACATCAGAAATTCTTGCAGCTTCCAGTACATTGGCCGTCCCTCCATAGTTGACAGAGACGCCAACACGCGGGGAATTTTCGAACTTGATTGCCGCTGCTGTGTGAACTACCACTTTGACTTTGTTTTTTCGGATAACACGTGACAACTCTTCGAAGTCAAGAATATCTCCAGCTATCATCTTTATCCGATCTAACGGGACTAACTTTGCTATGGAATTTGGCTGAAGCGATTTATCAAAGAGAATTGGCGTCTCTCCTCGTTTCACCAGCGCAGACGCCAAATGTGTTCCCACTATACCTGCACCAGTAACCATGACAGTCATGGGATTCGTGATCGCCCTCTTGTTCTGATAATTGTGGCGAGTCACTTTAATAATAATTAAAGATAAGGGTGGTGCGCGCTTTAGTGATTCTACCTAAGCTCGATTATATTCGCCAGGCCCGCAATAGACTGGGGATCACCCAGCGACGGCTAGCAGCATTGTCTGGGGTGACCACGTCGATGATTAATCAAATAGAATCTGGGCGGAGTAAACCTAGCTATGCGACTGCCCTTAACATCTTCGAAGCGCTCAGTAAACTTGAGGAAAAATCATCTCCGAGAGCAGGGGATATTTGCAGCAAGGAGATTGTGAACGTACAATCTGTGGATCCAATCTCCAAGGCCGCAGAGTTAATGCGGACAAATGGTTACAGCCAGGTTCCAGTGTTTGATGGAAAAACCGTTACTGGCATACTTACCGAAGAACGCCTTACGCGAGAAATGCTGGTAGGGGATCCAAAGAAGGTGCCTGGATTACGCGTTGCACAGATCATGGAGAGCTGCCCGGCGATAGTGGATCATAATACCCCTGCGAAGGCACTCATTACTTTGATTAGATTCAGCAAAGCTATCTTGGTGAGCAATGCCGGGTCCGTGACGGGGATTATTACCACTTCAGATATCCTGAAGATGATGGAGTGAGGCACGAGTGTACCAAACCCATTGATTTCATCATTGAGTGCATTTACTATGTGTTAACTACTGGACAAGACTACTCGAATCGATGAGTCGCCACTGAATAAAGCTTGGTTCATCTTCTTATTCTTGTCCTCGTTCAGCTACGATTTGCAGAACCACTGGAGAATCTATTAAGATGGGGCTTGACATTAGTTGTGGATATGCGTACTCCAGGTCGAGAAAAGGAAGTCACAGTCATAAAGCTAAGTGGAAGTTTGTTCTCCCAAAAGGCTCTGGGGACTCTACCTAAGTTCTTGTCACTGTTCACTAAAATCAGATCTCAGGGCTGTCGTCTGGTTCTTGTTGCTGGAGGTGGTGATCTCGCTCGTTCATATATCTCAGCTGGGAGGAGGCTTGGCGCAGATGAAGGAATACTCGACGAGATCGGAATTGCAGCCTCCAGAATACACGCCAGGTTGATAGTTGCAGGACTGGGGACAGCTGCTTCCCCAACGATCCCGACGAACCTCGAAGAACTCTCCCGAGAGATGGAGTCTAACAAGATCGTTATTCTTGGAGGCTTGCATCCAGGTCATAGCACCAACGCCGTGGCAGCTCTTGCAGCTGAGAGGACAGGCGCATCTCTACTAATCAATTCTACAGATGTTGATGGAGTTTACACTGGAGATCCTCATACTGACCGTTCTGCACGAAAACTCAAGGCTATTTCCGTCTCCAAATTGAGTGAGATGCTCTCTGATCTCTGGATGGGTGCTGGGACATACGATCTGATGGACATCGTGGCTTTAAAGATCATTGAACGGTCGAAAATTCCGACACGGATTGTCAAGTGTTCAGTCGAGATCCTTGGAAAGGTGATCCGGGGAGATGATGTAGGTACGTTCATCAATTTTCGAGAAAGTCGGACTAATATGACTAGTTAACCAAATTCTCAAAGGATTTATGGTGGTGTAACCAGTAGGAAGGAATAGTGCCATGAGCTCAAGTTATGGTTCTTCCAAGGACTCGCAACGATTTCCTCAACATCTACACTGCAAAGTATGCGGGAAGGCTGTACCTCCTAATCGTGAACTCTGTTCAAATGAGTGCAAGGTAAGTTCCGAAAAGGTTTCGACGCGAAATAAGAAGATGTCGCGTCTCTATACTTTCTCATTTGTTGTACTTATGGTTCTAGTTTTAGTATTCACGTTCTTTCGTCCACCCTGAGATGTGAATTCGGACCGTAGTAAGGGGATCTCACTACCGTATCTAATGATTGGGTATGGTGATCTTACTTGAGAAACTTTGGTTTAAATTCCGCGAGTATAGTCTTGCAGACTGCGGGGGTACCCAAGCCCGGTCAATGCTAGAGGCGGGCGGCTTCCGGGGGCAGAGATTCTTTGCGCCCATACTCAAGATCTGCTCGTTTAGGCGTTCGTGGGTTCAAATCCCACCCCCCGCACCACGTATCTCTCTCCATATGCTTCAGAGGTTATCTGACCTACAGTCCTGGAAATTCGATTAAAAAAGGAAATAAACCGGTTACTATGTGGTTACTCCTACAATGAAAGTAGGTGACCGCTTACATAGTCGGAAGAGGATCATTACTCCCACGGAAATGGATCTAATCCCGTTGTTGACGGGTTCGTGGAACCCTGTCTTTTGGAGTGATGAAGCTTCAAGAAAGGCAGGACATGGCAGAGAACGAAGGATGGCGCCATTCTACTACTTGGTACCTGTGTCCATCGGCATGGCTTACCAAACAGGAGTATTCGACCGAGCACACGGATATCCTACTGGTCTAGACAAGGTTAGATTCTTCACTCCTGCATATGAACGTGATACTCTTGAGGTCGATATCAAAGCCCTGAAGGTCGCGTCATCAACTGGATCAAAGTCCGAAACACTGCTTGAATTCACGACCAAGAAGCAGACCGGGGAAAAGGTTCTCAGCTTCAATTTCATTATGGCTTATTCTAAGCGATCTCTGAAGCCTGGAAGACGTTCGTAAGATATCAGCTACTCCTTAACAGAAAAAAGTAAACTCGTAGTCCAATTCTGGAAACTCCGACTATCATCAGCTATAGTCAGGTCTCCTGAGACCTTTACCTGGTTTGATTTTCTGAGGCTAATGGCCAGTTGTATGCTCGTGCGCGTGCGGGACCACTGATTGGCCGACTTCTTCCTTCACTGTGCCACCAGTAAACTTCGGGATTATTTCTTTTATCTCGTGTTTTATCCAATAGAGTGGGTCCTTGGCGTAGTCTTTGAAGTAGTTCCCTTCGTAGGTTATGCCCGGTATCGCAGGTATCCAATCATACTTGAATATCTCATCGGGGTTTCCATGTTTGGCCGCTACTTTCCTGATCTCTGGATCATCAAAGAGGGTGATCCATCCCTTGTCGACCAGCTTTATCCATTGCTTACTGTTTCTTGGTCTAATCTCATAGGTGATGAAGTTGTTGTGGATGTGGGCCGAGTGGCAGTATGGGAGATTCTTCTCCTTGCAGAACTTCATGACCTTGTCGAATTTGTCCATTACCGGCCTCTGTCTCTCGATGAAGTCTAGCGCCTGTAGCCCAAAACCCCAGTGTAGAGTGCCTGCTCTGTTTCGTTCTGAATCATTTGTCATGAAAATTGGTGTGTCGAAGAGCTCTTTGATGTGTCTGAAACCTCTAGGATTGGTTGCCAGGGCACATTCGTGGATGTAGTAATAACCGGGAGACGGAAAGTCTGGATATTGTTCCTTCTGGTATCTATCATGATAACCGCGCCACATATCCTGGAATTTCCCCTCTCCTTCGATCTTCTCTACAAGTCCGTGTTTTACGTAGACTTTGGTATAGGGGAAGAAGCCAAAGTGATTTGACGTCCCTGCTATTACACCATTAGCTTCGGGGAACTCGGGGGGCCGGGGATACATGAAAAGGTGATTGCTGGGTTGGCTCTCTTCTCTCCATAGTATTGCTTCTTCTTCAGTTATCGTGAATGTAATGTCTGTTCCTTCTAAATCCCTGATTCTTACTTCCTCGGCTATTGGCATTAGATCCTTGATTCTGTTCTCTACCATGCTCCATACGTCTTGTGGGAAATCCGCGTAGAGCTTGGCATATTCGTAGCTGCTGAATGGAAATAGGCTCTTGTAGGCGCCTCCGACTATGGCCTTGTAATGGGAATAACCAGCCATGCCTCCTAAGAGTTTGTCATATTTCTTAGGCTGTTTATCCATGTATACCTTGAAAGTGTGATGAGCGTTCCACTCGGTGTCCCTCATTGCTTGAGTGGCATCAGAGTCTTCCTCGATGTGCCTGCGATATCCAAACCACGCCGGGAAGAACGCCAACTCGTCCCATGCTCTCTCGGCCGTAAAATTGGGTGTAATCTTGAAGTTTTGAACCTCTGCCTCTGATACTACATCAATTTCGCCTGCTCCCTTATCCATCATAGCTTGTTTAATCGCTTCTAGAAGTCTCTGGTCCTGGTGAACGGGTGTGAGGATCAGGACCTTTTCATCTTTCTCGATCGGTCCGATGGCATATCTTCCGTATTCCAACTCGACAAGTTTCTTTGCTACTCGTCTGAGTTGTTCGTCAGACGGCGACTCTAGTATGTCTGCAGGGTAGGTGTACTTGAGCTCTTGCAACTTTTACCTTGCCTAAGAACAGCGATCCCAGTTCTATTTACCCTTAGTGGGAGAGTTGTCTAGTGATCAACTCTTTCATTACAGTGAGTCTGGACTCTATGGTGTTCAATTGGATCTTTTCTTCATTGACTAGTACGATTCGTGTAGTACAACGACCACTTCTCACATGTCCATCAATCGTTAGGCGTAGCTCGATCTACTCCGCGTCTTTTTCGCCAGCCTGTCTCCCTTAGAGGGATGACTGCAAAGATCGTTATCTGTGAGATCAGCAAAAAGAGCAGAGCACTATAGCTGAAGCTCCCGGTAGCATCTATCATCAGTCCTCCAGATGTTGAGATGAGGAGACCCCCAATTCCCATGCCTGTGTAGATCAGACCTGACGCTGTCCCCCAAGAAGAAGCATCAATGTCTGGTAATTCAAGACCGATAGCAGGTGCAAGTGGGAATACATAGCTGGCGGATATTCCTAGTGTGATGACCGCTATAAGGAGCAGCGGACCATCAAATGACGCAACTACATATAATGACAGTCCATAAAGTGGCGTGAGAATGTAGAAGAATGGCTTGCGAAGACCAATTGCATCAGATAGACGCGGGACGAGTATGCTGCTCGCTGTACTTCCAAACCATGCTAGACTAGATATCAGGCCAGCAAATTCTGAACTGAATCCTCTATCTTGTAGCAGGCTTGGTAGCCATCCGAGTACGGCTGCATGTGCACCAAATAGTACGGTGAAGATGACGAATAGTAGCAGGATGTCTTTATTTTGAGATACGTGCCGCACTTTCTGTAAGACTGAATCGGTTGCGCGATCCCTTGCGTGGTTCGCTGTTTGCGGCGGGGGGCGAGCCAAGACAAGCCAGAATAAAATGGCTATGATGTAAACCAGGCCATATAGTATGAACACTAACCTCCAACCCCCTAAAATTGAGTTCGCAAGGTGAATCGAGAAAGCAAAAGCTACGAGGGAGCCAACATTAAATCCAGTGTTCCAGATACCATTCGCTGTAGCCCGTTGTTTGGCCGGAAACCACTGACGGATCATCTTCGGGAAGTTTGGTATTAAGACAGCGGCTCCGATGGAGACCAAAGCAGAGTACGCCAACAAGTCCAGTAGTCCTGAAGATGTTCCTCGAAGAATACTGGCTGAGGCCATGACGCTAGCTGCAAGAGCTGCAGTTTTCGTTACTCCTAGCTTGTCTGAGATTGACCCTCCGATAATCGGAATGAAGATGAATCCTAAGTAGGAAGTCCCAAGAACTAGACCTGCCTCTGAGAAGCTAATAGAGAGGTCGTCTACCATTTGCAAGAGGAGTGGAGCGGGAGAAGACCATACCAATCCATCGATAAGATGCAGAAACCATGCTATGGCGAGCATAGTCCAGCGGTAGCGGGGGAATTGTTCTCGCTCATGGTAAGGTTCATCGTAATTCATGTTCTCATCCTAAACTTTTGAGATTGTATATTCTAGAATGGCCATCAGGATATGATGTCAAAGAATAAGGGTTGCTGATAGAATTGACTGCCTTGGCTCTTGTTTTTTCTAATCTTAGACTCCAAAGCACCTGAGTTCAACCCATCCTATCAGATGCAAACTAAATACCTAGAGCGATGAACTGACATTATCTTAAGATGGTTCTGGCAGAATCTCTCGCAATATCTGCGGCTTTCCTCTGGGGACTCGCGGCTATTGCTCTACGAAGAGGGTTAGTCAACTCGAATACTTGGACAGCTCTGGCGTTTTCACTTCCGATGGGCCCCCCTCTTTACCTCGTCCTTGTCATGCTGGCCGGCGAGTCCTTGAACTTGTCTACTCAAGCAATTCTGTTTTTCATTGTTTCAGGACTAGTAGCACTCGGGGCACGCGGTATATCATTTCTGAGTATAGACAGAGTTGGGGCAAGTGTGTCAACTACTTTGCTGGGGACGAAGCCTTTCTTCGCCTCGCTCATTGCGATAACTCTGCTCGGCGAGGAAATGACGATCCAGATAGCTCTCGGGACGATGCTGATCTTCATTGGCATTACAATACTTCATCTGGGGAGGGAAAGAGGACGAACATTTCAGAAACGGCATCTATTGTTGCCTATTACTGCGTCAGCGGGATTTGCCATATTCGACATACTGGTCCGGGTGGGAGTCCTGTTTTCGAATTCTCCGCTCGCAGGATCATTCTACAGCGCGATAGGTGGACTGGTGGTCTTCTCTGCTGTTGTTATTCCAACACGAAAGCGGATGATCAAGACGAACTCGAAGAGCATAAAACACTTCGCGGTGGCTGGTTTTGCTATTACCGCGGCTATCGCAGCTCAGTTCATTGCTTTCTCCCTCGGAAATGTTATCATAATTGCACCACTAACATCTACAATGCCATTCTTTGCAGTCATTCTTGCAGCAATGTTCCTTAGAGATCTGGAAAGGGTAGGCCAGAGAACTCTTTTCTCTGCCTTGTTCATTGTAGCAGGGGCGGTTATGATTGTATTCCGGTGGTAATTACCAAGCTTGCAGAGAAGGGCCTCATTTCATTGATCTTTCTTCTGTCAAAATTGCTCTCAAAAGAATGATGCCGATGTATTTCCTCGGACGCGTCGGAAGCCAACAAATTGGGAAAAGCGTTTTGTATCCGTCTAAAGACTCTCAACCAAGTTATTGTAGATCCTGAGTCTCTCCAGTCCTGCAAGTATTCCCTTCTCTGCTTCGGGAACTTTGTTTTGGGAAAAGAACATCTCTACTTCTTCTACGTTACCGATTCCCAAGATCGGGATAACGGAGAGTAAGACTCGAGACATAGCTGCAGTTCCTTCGTATAATTTCCTCAGCTTCGATAGGTTAAACTTTAGCCACGACCAAGACACTTCTCTTGCTTCTGTGTTTCTCGTGGCTACCACTATCATGGTTCTTACATCTTGCCTCTTTACTTCTCCACTCAACGCGAAGCCAAGCGATTGAGCAACGAGTGCCGGATCTTTTAGACTGACCAAAGCAGACAAGAATCTAACTCTCTCTTCGTCTGAATCAGTTCCTCTGTATTTCTCAACAATCGATTCGAAATTTGGATATGCTCTTGCATACGCTATCAAGACAGCATCTCTCATATTCGGATCGGTTTTGTCATAATTGTCAAAGTGTCCGCCCAGCTCATTGGCGTAATCATCATCCACCATTGCCAGTCGAGAGGCCATTATTCCGCGAAGCATGACGCTGTTCTCATCTGTCTTGAGCTCTAGGATTCTGAGCTGTGTTCTGTGAAATTTCTTCGAAATCTCTATAACTTTTGACGGGATGATTGTTCGAAGGAAGGCTAGCTGGTCTGAAACTTCTAGAGCAGGAAGATAGTCCTTCTCCTCATGATATTTCTCAACAAGACCAAGGTATTCGTCGATAGTCATCTTTCGGGAGGTAAGAAAAGCCAAAGCATCAGATATTATTCCCTGCCTATCTAGCGGGGAGAGATTGCTCTCCAATACTTGTTCATAGAGGCCGTCGAAGTAAACTCTATAGAACCCCGTCCTGTCGACGTTAATTTTTAGAGAATTCAACGCGCCGACGTCTATGCTGCTTTCCTTTTTGTCTAAGAGGATTGATCGAGCCTGACCATTAATAATCAACGTGAGGGGTATCGGCCAAGTTTCATCGTCTGATACAAAGATAGTAGCACAGTCGGCATAATAGGATGTGGTAGATTCGCCCGAGAGAAGAAACCTTTCTTGTCTCAGTATTAGCTTCTCTCCGTTCATCTTAGCTGTTACCTGTGGATAGCCAGGTTTTTGTACCCACTCGCTCATGATCTTTGTTACAGCTTCGGACGATGTCTCTTCCAAGCAAGCCCAGAGATTCTTGCCGGTAGCATTGGAGAATCTATGTCTCTTCAAGAATAGTTGTATTCCTTTCATGAATTCAGTGCTCCCAATGTAGGTCTCTATCATCCTGAGAACGCTTGCACCCTTTCCATAGCTGATATCGTCGAATATCTCTTCTATTTCATGTGGTGACTTTATCTGAGCTTCAATTGGATGTGTATTCTTCAGCGAATCTCTAGCCATGGCACCGGCGGTATCTGCATTCAAAAAGTCATACCACACATTCCACTCCGGGTATAGTGCGTCAACAGCCTTGTAAGCCATGTATGTGGCGAAGCTCTCGTTCAGCCACAGTTCATCCCACCATTCCATCGTCACAAGATTCCCAAACCATTGATGTGTGAGTTCATGAGCAACGACTTCCGCTACTCTCTTCCTGGTTCTCACACTACTGTACTGATCTATGAATAGGGCTAGTTCCCTGAAGGTGATGGCACCCCAGTTTTCCATAGCTCCAGACGCGAATTCCGGAACAGCTATGAGGTGCAATTTCGGGAGAACATAAGGCATCCCAAAGTAAGATGAATAGAACTGTAGCGATTTCTTTGTAACATCGACAGCGTAACGAGTCTTATCTGCCTTTCCAGGAGTTGTGGCTGCTATGATCTCAATACCGTCTACTTCGTCAGCTAACTCGTCGTATTTTCCGACCCCAAGGTAAAGCAAATAAGTGGACATTCTGGGAGTCTTCAAGAATTCAACTACCTTCGTGTCACCGTCAAGATTCACTGACTTTATCGGCATGTTTGATATCGCGCTCAAGTCTTTGTCTACTCTAACCTTCAGAGTGAACTCTGCTTTGTGATTTGGATTGTCTAGACAGGGGAACATCCTTCTTGCATGGGGTGCTTCGAATTGAGTAGTGATCATGTAAGTGTCCTCGTATGGCGCTCTGTAGATTCCAACCAGTGTGTCGGGAATATCTGCTTCATATTCGACTACAAGAACGCCCTTAAAGGGTCCAGTTTCAATGATCAAGTCCTCGTCTTGATGTCGGAAAGAGAACGTCTTTCCCTCAGCAATAACTCTAATTATTCGAAGTCCAACAGAATTCAAGATCACGTCAGATTCGGTCTCAAGCTCAAGCTGAACTTTTCCACTGTATCTGAGATTTGTAAAGTCTAGATCTAAGAATAGATCATAATGTTTTATCTCATTTGTAGCTTCCATCCTAACATTCACTTTCCTAGATGATCATAAATGTCGTACGGTGCTCCTCTCGGATTTGTTATCAAGAAGCCGGTGGAATCGGAAAAACATTATGAGTGTTCAGCGCCTAATATTGAACTCATCTTGACCCAGAGGTCATGTTGCTACTGACTGCTTGAATTTAATCATGTCCGTCGCGATATTCCTGTGGATTGTAAATCTCGCTCTTTAGATGACGTCTCCAAAGTCGGTGGCTGTGTCATTCTAGATAGGGGGTGCCGATATTTGTGCGGTTCCTCTTAGGGATCGGCATTGGCTATTCTTAGGCAGCTAGTCAAAATTGAGATCGGTTGGACATGTGATATCTGTTAAGAACATCGGAGAATAGTAAAATCTGCATGTATTGCGAATTCTCTTCAGCTTTTTATTGAAGGCTAATGGAATTGCATATTAGCTAATTAGCCTGACAGGGTTGTAGAAACAATGAATCTATGGGACGTGGGTGGATTTGCTTTTGATGCCCTGAAAGATAGGAAGCTACGATCAATCTTAACGATTCTAATGGTTGCAATTGGAGCAACACTGGTCACCAGCCTTAATGGCATGAATGCTGGGTTCAACGTGTTCATCACCGACCAGCTCGGGACATTTGCGCCAAACGTTCTGATAATTAGTCCTTCATTGGGTCTAAGCCGGCAATTCGGTCCCCCACCGAGCAATCCTGCTACTATGAATGAGTTGACCGTCCAAACTCTTTCAAGAATACCTGGCGTCGACGACGTGGTTCCTGGCTATTCAGGAAGCGTCAAACTTACTGCAGCGGGGAAGAGTCAGAACGTAATGATTGCAGGCGTGGATCAGACGAAGCTTAGCCGCGCAACTCCAAGCCTCAAGATTGCGGAAGGTGGAATAGTCTTCCCCACTGACCAAGTGGGGATGACTTTGGGATATGACCTCGCATTTCCTACAGCTGAGAACGTTGCATTTGCTCAAATAGGTCAAACTATCCGAGTTGAGGCAACCTTCGTCGAAAGCAGTAGCGGAAGAGAAAAGACTTCTGTCGAATCTAGAAGCTTCGTTGTTAGAGGGATATTTGAATCAACAGGCAATACGATCAACGACAATTCTGCTTTTGTCTCTCCACGCGCTGCTGATGCTATGCTCCATAGGGGTGGAAAGTTCGACAATCTACTAGTCGTGTCACAGACGACTGATCTAAACGATGACATCGAATCTAGAATCAAAGAGATCTACGCTGACAAGTTCCAGGTCGCTTCTCCAAGATCGGTAGTTCGTACGATACAACAGGTTCTGAGCGGGTTCCAAGCCTTCACATTAGGAATCGGCGCCGTCTCTCTCATAGTTGCTGCGGTTGGTATCATTACGACTCTGTTCACTTCTGTAATGGAGAGAACGAGGGAGATTGGAACTCTAAAGGCCTTAGGATACAACCGACGGGATATATTGTCACTCTTTAGCTTTGAATCGATCTTGATTGGAGTTCTCGGAGGCACCTTGGGTCTGCTTGGTGGTTTTGTTATGGGTAGAGTTCTGGTCCTGGCAGTGAGGTTTAGTCCAAACTCTCCAGAGATCGATGCAGTTTTCCTTCCTCACGATCTAATCGCTGTCTGGATAATTGCAGTAAGTCTAAGCACTATTGCTGGACTATATCCTGCATGGCGAGCTTCTAGGCTCGACCCGGTCGTAGCACTGCGGAAGGAATGACCACTGATCAAAAAAGAATTTGCTCTTGAGCTGCAGAAAGTTTCAAAGATCTACCAGATGGGTGAAGTCTTTGTTACCGCTCTACGATCAGTCTCACTGAAGGTTAGACAAGGTGAATTCATTGCAATAGTTGGTCCTTCCGGGAGCGGGAAATCTACTCTTCTAAATTTATTGGGTACGCTTGATACGCCTAGTGAAGGCAGGATATTCATAGACGGAGTGGATACCTCTCGACTTGGGGAAGATGATCTGGCCGCACTTCGTAATACCAAAATAGGATTTATCTTTCAATCGTATAATCTAATCAATCGCACTAGCGTCATGAAGAATGTCGCGATCCCTGCCGTCGTACAAGGGCTTTCTAAAGAAGTAAGAGAGAAGAGGGCAACTGAACTTCTCAAAATGGTGGGCCTTGGGGACAAAATAAATCGTAGGCCAACTGCGCTGAGTGGTGGAGAACAACAGAGAGTAGCTGTTGCCCGAGCTCTCGTGAACGAACCCACATTTATGCTCGCCGATGAACCCACTGGGAACCTTGACTCAAAGACAGGACGGAGTATCGTTGAACTACTTCAGAGAATGAACAGGAATCTTGGCACGACAACCATTGTGGTGACACACAATCTTGAGTTGGCTAATGTTACTGACAGAGTGATTCACCTTAAGGACGGAGTAGTATCTCAAGACTTGCCAACGACAAGAACCGCCTCAAAACAGAAGACGCAGTAGTGGCAATGATCCAAATTCGTAACAGCCGAGGATGAAATTGCAGGTAGGACTATGGTTTCCCTGCCGGGTGAGGTTCGGCCTGGGGTTCGTCTCCATCGACCATGACCGTTCCGCCACGTAGTAATCGTGTCGCTATAAACCCGAAGAGTCCAACCATCCCCGCGGCTAAGAATGACATGCGAATGCTTGAGAGTGCAACTACAATTCCAAAGAAGACTGGGCCTAAACCTCGTCCTCCTAAGCTCATTGTACTGAAAGTTCCCATTGCTGCTCCAAGACTCCCCGGAGGTGTTCTGTGGGCGATATCAGTCCTAACTGTAGTCAAGACAATTCCTCTGGCAAGTCCTGTGAGAAACATCAATCCGGCCAGAACGTAGAAGCTTGTAGTGGATGCAATGGTTCCGATAGCTACTGAACTAACCACCATTCCAACAGCGATCCCAAGTCCTATCTTCCTTGATCTATCTAGGAACATTCCCATGGGGACTCTTACAACAGCGTTCGCAACCTGCATACTCGAGAAGAGGAGTCCCACCTCTACGGGTGTTATCCCTTGTCGAATTGCAAACAATGGGAGAAATGCAAATGGAGCTGCAATTATTGAGTCTGAAACCAATACTAGTAGCCAATCTGCCCACAGAGTTCTCCCTGCCTTACTGAAGCTGAGTCTGGACGCAGGCAAGACTTGCTGGGGGCGAGTCCTCGGGAGGGCAAACGTCAAGAAGAAAGCGATACACATGAGAAGCCCTGCCCCTCCAAGAGAGTACGAATATCCCATGGTCTGGATGATGAAACCCGATAGTGGGGGTCCAATGGCCAACCCTATCGCACCCATCATTAGGAACAAGCCGAAACTCGTAGCTATTCGACCACTCGGCGACAGTTCTCCCACAGAAGCTGCAGCAGTTGGCCGATAAGCAGCATGAGCCAAGCCCACCAGGCCGTAGAATGGCATTATCGCAAGGGGGTGGCTGCTTGTTGAGAGTAGGAGCCCTCCTACGATTCCTATGATGCTTGATAACATCAAAACTCTTCTTCGTCCATACCTGTCTGAAAGAATTCCCATTGGAAGAGCGAATAATCCGCCTACCAGCGGACCTGATGCTACTATCACGCCTACCATTGCATCATTGGCACCTAGGCTCTTTGCAGTTAGAGGGATGGCAAGTGCCAAGCCTCCATCCATGGTTTGATACAGCATGCTTAAGGCCAATACAGCCATGAGTGGCCCGGGAAGACGAGTGAATTTCTGCACTTCAGTTACAACCTGTGTAGCGATATGATAAAACGGTTCAAGACTGTCCAGCTAAAGTAGATTCATTGAAATCAGCTCTTCATTGAGATAGAGGTTAGTCTCCATCATGACTGCCTTCGTAAGTGTGTTGTGAACGTAACAGTAGTCTTCCGCGTTCTTGGCAAGATCAAGGATTCGTTCTTTGTTCTCTGTACTCTTTATTTTGATATCATAAATCATTCTGGTGAATCCTCCTTTGATCCTTCGATCGAAATGTCCACGAACTGATCCACTAAGCTCTTCAATGTCTATGTCATCGACTGTTGCGAGTCTAACATACTGATTCATGAGACAGGATAGAGCTCCTGTAATGAAGAAGGAGAGAGGATTTGGTCCTCGATTTGTTCCTCCTGCAGCTTCAGATTCGTCTACATAAAATGTAAAGTCCTTTGCCTTGATCTTATGTCTGACATCTTCTTCGTATGTCAAGTCAATTCTGGTGGCTCCTTGCAAATACGCAGTGTCCTTTGACTCCCTTCTCTTCAATAGATGCTCCTTGATCAGCTCCTTTCTCACTTGGCTGATTTTCATGACTGGACCCGGAGAGATTGAGTAACACCATATACCTTCCGGCAGGAACTCAAAAAGCTGGCCTGTGATAAGAACCCTGATAACGGAGAGCTTGGCCGATCTATTTGACGAATAACATGGAATACCGAACAAAGGACAAGATCCACTTCTTAACATTTGATAAAGAAGAGATGATTACGCTCTTGGCTGTAATCAATGAAGGCGCGGAGGCTCTTCACAAGCGATCTGAAAACGGGGACTCACTTACACGCGCGAAACACGACGCTGCAAGATTACTTCTTGGCGAAATAAATGAGAAAATTATGCGAGCCACTCCAGAGGAAGACTGACTCCTCTTAGCTCTGCGGCCATTTAGTCACGTCTTTTTCGTGGTGTGTCCACCTGGAACGAGGTTGCGTTGAATTAAGGATCCAACGAGGAGAGTTCCGAGACAGACTAAGCCAATAACCGAATAGCCTTCGACTGGCAGCAACTGGAGGTCATTGCCAAGTTTGGCGAAGAGTAGGGAGAATTCTGCTCGAGGGATGAGTAGTACTCCCATTATTGCTTTGGAACGCGGTGACTTGAAGGCGGAGCTCGCTATCCAACCTCCTGAGAACTTAGTCATGAGTGACACTCCAAGTAACATTAGAATTGGAAATGTTGCCGTCGTCAGTGAAGACGGATCTACAAGGGTACCCATCGTTACAAAGAAGAAGACTACAAAGATATCTTTCAACGGGCCAATCTTTCCAGATAGAAATCGAGACCATTTTCCTCTGATTGTGAGTCCAAAAAGAAAAGCACCAATTGCAGGAGAGAATCCTAATGCGGCTGCTACGACTGCAAAGAAAAATCCAAGACCTAGAGCTAACAGAAAGGTGATTTCTCCATGTTCTACTTCGTACTGACTGACGTATTCGATAATTCGCGGAGCAAGCACAATACCAGCGAAAGTTACAGAGGACAGTAAGAGTCCACCTTTGGCTAGGAAAAGAATTAGCTCACTCATAGATACAATACCCGCGATAGCTATGCTGGGAAGAGCGACGAGGAGAAGGATTGCAACGATATCTTCGACAATCAGTATTCCCATAAGGAGATGAGGATCTGCACCATGAATGTTGCGCCTTCCAAGAAGTCCTTTGCCGATTACTGCAGTGCTGCTTATCGAAAGTGCTGCGGCAAGAAACAGAGATGGTGCAATCTCCCATCCTAGGAATAGTCCTGTGCCCAAACCAAGAATAAAGGCCATGGCGACTTCAAATGTGGCGAAGATTGTAGCTACTACCCCAACACGGCGCAACTGCTGAGGATCCATCTCCAGTCCAATGACGAAGAGCAACAGGATTATTCCTAGTGAAGATACCAAGTTGATGGTATCTACATCCTGGATCAAAGCAAGACCAAATGGTCCTAAAGCCATACCTGCAATTAATTGACCAATTGCAATTGGCATCCTAAACCTGGCAAAAAGTAGGCTGATAGCTAGGGCCGCTAAGGCTATTAGTCCGAGATCGACCAGGAAAATGAATTCTTCTACCATTCTAGACGCAATTCTCTGATTGAATCTTCGTCGGGCTGACCGCGAAAAGAATTGTGATGGGGAAAGCTATGCTCCTAGTTGAGAGTATTTGGACTACTATTTCGCCCTCAAAACCTGATTGGAAATCTTGCTATTTTTAGATTTATACTAAATCCGACGGAGTTAGTGTAGAGAATTGATCAGACAATCCGAAAGCAGTTAGAACTTTCGTCTAAACATGTCCAGCTTTCCGAATTAAGTCGGAGTACCAAGATGGAAGAGAGTACTGATCTGCTTTGTATTCCCCGTTATATGGCTTGATGTCTAGAACTGGGGTGCCATCAAAGCAGTCTAAACCTGACACTACTATTCGTCTTCCATCTCTACTCAATATTCTGACCAGGCTGAGGCCGATTGGATTTGGTCGGGTGGGAGAATCTAGAGCAAAGATACCTACCGTTGGTAAATTCTCAAGTTTGAAGCCTCTCCTAAGTAGACGACGCGGCTTTACCTTTAAGGGGCCAACTTGTTCCTCCCGTAACTTGTGGAAGTACGAAAGAATGTAGATATGCGAATAACCGTCCAATGAGTCCAATGCTTCTTCGTATTCTCTATGAATCTCTATGATTGATTCAAATTCACCTGACCTATCTCTAATCTCATCATCGGAAGCTGAGCTTCGAATCACTCCAACTGGCTGCATCTGGATCTTTGTGATTGAATCCACGTCTAATCATCCATGCTAGTTTTGACTATGCAATTATTGCTTGTGGCTCTAATAAACCCAAAAGTCAAAACACGAGACAAAATGACGATAAAATAAATATTACTTTGCATGATCATATTTCCCTATGTCTGCTACTATGATTGAGGAAGGTAAAATTGCCCCCGACTTTGAGCTTCCAGATCAGACGGGAAAGCTGGTCAAGTTGTCATCATTCAGAGGTAGGAAGGTCGTTCTCTATTTTTATCCGAAAGACGATACGCCAGGTTGTACCAGGGAAGCATGCAGCTTCCGTGACTCGATGGCTGACCTGAAGGGTCGGGGAGCAGAAGTTATCGGAATCAGCAGAGACGACAAGTTATCTCATCAAAAGTTCATCGAGAAGTACAGTCTCCCATTCATTCTACTTAGTGATGAACAGAGCGAGGTTTGCAAACTCTATGATGTCTATAAGCTCAAGAACATGTATGGTAAGGAATCAATGGGAATTGTGCGATCTACGTTTGCGATCGATGAACAGGGCAATATTAAGAAGATCTTTCGGAAGGTTAGCGTAGACGGCCATGCCCAGGAAGTTCTCCAGGCAATAGGTGACTAGTGACGCAATAGGCTTCGCACGCCACTGCAAACATTACTTCATCGTGACCAATAAAGAATAATAGTCTAAGGTTCCGCCTGTGACTTCCTGAGTGAGAATTCAAGATGAACGTGGTTTGTTTTGTCTTAGTTACCCGCGATAAAGACCTACTCATGGAAAAGCGGTTGAAGCCAGATTTTCAGATGGGCAAGTGGGCCTTCCCTTGGGCCAGTGTTGAGGAAGGAGAAAACCCAGACGAAACTGCTACTCGTATACTTTCTGAACAGCTGAATCTAAAAGGGACAAAGCCCAGGCTGAAAAGCGTTCTACACCTTACCAGTGGCTTCCCTTGGAAGCAGGAAAACAATGCGCAAGATTACGTATTCGCGTATGAAGAAGTTAGTGCGGGTGAGGCGAGTCCTTCTAATGAGATCTCTGAGACCAAATATCGTGATCCATATGACGTCATAAAGGATCCAGATCTACATCACTTCCACCGCGATATCGCGCAGGCCCTTGGAATTGGGTGGAAGCCGCTGGGGATTGAAAATCGGCTCTAGTTGACCAAACTAAATGTGAATCTCTATATTCAATTCTAGAATTTCAATAGACTGGCACTTGCACTGAAACCCCAGCCGAAGCCAAGCAGGAGGATCTTCTCTCCAGTGTTTAGGGATCCTCCTCTGAGAATCCTTTCTAGAATAAAGGGAAGACTTGCCCCTGCTAGGTTGCCGCAGTTTTCAAGTGTTTTCAGGGACTCCTTTGTCGTCTCTGTCGGCAGTCGATATGCAGATCTAATTTTCTCTACCATCTCGCGACTGCCAGTATGGACTGCCCATTTTCGAATGGAGGCGTCGAGTGAGTCCGGACCAAATAATGTATCAATTATTCTCCTTGTATACTGTAGACCGAGATCAAGAAGGCGCGGCTCCATTTGTGAGCCTAGCTTGAATGCTAGGCCTGTTCCAGTGGCTTCAAGGCGAATGAAACCAGCTGAATGATCATCACCAAGATTGGTGATGTGTGCGGTTGTGACTACTTCTGGTCCTTCGGCGACATTTTCGACTAGCAGTGCAGCTGCACCGTCCCCAAACAGAAACGATTGTATGACTGCAATCCATTTTCGTAGTTCTTCGGAACGTCTTTCTTCGTCTCTGATATGTCTAATTTCCCTAGGTCCAATTACCTTGCCAAGTCCTTGGAGGGAGCTGCAAAACCACCGTGAGTTGACACCTGAGAGAATGATTAGAACTCTGTCTTTGGGACTTCTAGCCAGGTGGTCTTCAGCCAAATCCAATGATTTCGGAAGCCCTGAGCAAGCAAGGCCCTGAAGATTGATGTTCTTTGTTTCAGGTGGTAGTTCTATGGCCCTGAGAATAGTATTGCTCAGGCCTGGACACAAGTAGTCGCTGTCTTCCGAGACCGTAATGAGATAGTCTGCCGTTTGTGGATCAATTCCTTTGTGAGTAAGCGCGGTAGCAGCTCTTGCACATATCTTGGCAATTCTTAGCGACTCTGGTTCTTCACCGGTAAATAGTTCACTAAGAGGGGTGCTGAAGTGTCTTTTCTGAACTCCAAGGTTTGCAATATTTCGTTTTACCTCTTCCGAGAGTTCGCATGGGTAGTTCTGGATCATTCTTTCTGTACTTATGGCGTGGGAAGGAAGATGTGTTGCAACAGAGGCGATCCTCATATCTTCTAGTATTCGAGCCCCTTGATGATTGTTGGTCTATATGAGTGAAAAGGTTTCCTACCGACGGTTGACACTCTAAATATCTCCTAACGCCTGACGAAAACTGGTGACTGACTCGAAAACGTTGGGTGCTGACATTATTGCTGAGATGGCCGCGACTCCATAGGCACCAGCGTCAATGCACTCACACACGCGCGACGGCGTCACACCTCCTATGGCGAACACTGGGAGGGTAACTTGGTCAATCGTTCTCGATAATGCTTCCAATCCTAGGGGCTTGCCATAAGCTGCCTTTGACGGGGTCGGATAGATGGGACCAAATGTGATAAAGTCGGCTCCGTCGTTTTCGGCTGCTAGCGCTTCGTCAGTGGAGTGCGTTGATGCCCCTATGAGGAGATTGGCTGATACGATCTTGCGTACGACTGTTGGCTTCAAGCTTTGTGTAGTGAGATGGACGCCATCTGCGCCTACTGCTAGGACAATGTCTGTTCTATCATTTATGAATAAATTTGACTTGAATGGCTTCATGATATTCTTGACTTTCTGGGCGAGTTCATAGAGCTCTGCCGGGGAGAGATCTTTTTCCCGGAGTTGAACTGCTCTAAGTCCTGC
Source organism: Thaumarchaeota archaeon UBA141 (assembly GCA_002495315.1). Classification (GTDB taxonomy): domain Archaea; phylum Thermoproteota; class Nitrososphaeria; order Nitrososphaerales; family UBA141; genus UBA141. The sequence continues at coordinate 12,576 of DAEN01000045.1, read as the reverse complement.
TTGGCAGCTCTCCTGGACCACAACTTCTAAGGATCTTCCTTGTGTTGCATGTCTGTCTGTGATCGAAAGCAGTCGAAAATCTACCGATCGAGCCAATGTCTGACGAAATTATGATCTATGCCTTAATGAGCCCTTCGACCGGGCTACTCGCTGAGCCATAGAGTTTCACAGGGATCCTTCCCGAGGCATGTGCCAATCTGCCTGATTCGACAGCCATCTTCATAGCCGAGGCCATCTTTACCGGATCTTCGGCTCTTGCAATACCAGTGTTCATGAGTACGCCAGCCGCGCCGAGCTCCATGGCCTGTGTTGCGTCAGAAGCTGTTCCTACTCCCGCGTCGACAATTACAGGAATATTTGCTGAATTGATGATGAGTTGAATATTTATCGGATTGCGAATCCCAAGTCCTGAGCCTATCGGAGCCCCTAGAGGCATCACAGCCGCGCATCCGACTTCTTCTAACTTTCTACAGATTACCAGGTCGTCGCTTGTATAGGGCAAGACAACAAAGCGTCTTCTAGTCAATTCCCTGGCAGCTTCCAACAATGCTTGATTATCAGGATAGAGGGTTCTGTCGTCACCTATTACTTCCAACTTGATCATATCTGTTCCAAGAGCTTCACGAGCCAGCTCGCTCGTAAGTATCGCTTCTTTAGCCGTATGACATCCAGCCGTGTTTGGGAGCAGTGTTATTTTCTTCCTATCTATGTGATCAATGATGGACTTTCGGGACTTTTGAGAGAAGTTTAGTCTTCGCATGGCCACCGTCACAATCTGCGTGCCACTTGACTCGATTGCTTTGGCCATGATTTCCAGACTCCTGTACTTTCCAGTACCTAGAATGAGACGCGAGCTAAACTTCCTATCGCCGATGATCAAAGGGTCTGACATTTCTGCTATCCTCCACCAACTGCGTGGACTATGTCAACAGAGTCATTTTGTTGTATCGTGGTTGAGTCTAACTTGGCCTTGGGTACTACTTTTCCGTTCAGAGCAACTGCCACTCCTTTGGGGTGTTTAACCTTCAATTCGATTAGAAGTTTCTGCAAGGTCATCATTCGAGATAAAGTCTGTGCTCTTCCATTTACAAAGATCTCCAAGGCCGCCAGTTTAGCTCTGCGAGTAGGACTAGTCCATTAGGAGATAATCTTTTTCCTTGGGTCTTGGAGAATAGCAAAACATATGCCCAATGGTAAGTGAGCCCTACGATAAAAGAAAGTCAATACGTGAACCTTATTCATTTTTCTGACTCTCCGTGTAAATCTATATGACCCTGTATTCACAATTGTTAGAATTAGGCATGAAAGTAGCTAGCTCTGATCATGGTCGATGTTGTATGAGATGTTCGCTAAGACTTGCTGGAGTGGTGGATAATGCAAAGTTCAGTCTGGCTAACTAAGACCTAGCTCGGAAGTCACAAGAGGAAAATTGGTGATTTCTTGTCTTCAGTTATGCCTCTTGAAGTGCGAGTTATTGACGACTTACATCTCACCATTGCCTGGAGCGACGGTCACAGAAGTTATCATACCTTCAACGAGCTTCGTAAGAACTGCCCGTGCGCGCTTTGCGAGAATGTCCGAAACAGACAAAGTGGTCTAATAGTTTTGCAGGGTCCTGTTGTGACGAAAGTGACCCCAAATTTGATCAAACCAGTGGGAAGGTATGCGATTACTTTCGAATGGAGTGATAGTCACGACTCAGGAATCTATACTTACGAATACTTACGCGGATTATGTGAGTGTGAAGACTGTAAACTTCCCTCAAAATAGCTGAGTCTAATCTGCATCCGTATCTCCTTCAAGGAGCCTATAAATAGCAAAGCGAGACCATTAATCTAGCAACTGTGGACGGACAAGTAAACCTAGATCCTTGGGGCGCTTCTAATGTCAGGGATTACAGTAGGCTCTTTAGTCTATTCGGAATAGAGCCTATAGATCGTATTATAGACCAGATACCGCGTCCGAATCGCTACATTCGGAGACGTGTCGATTTCGGACACCGAGATTTACAGAGGGTGTTGAAGGCAGTTGTAGATGGTACCCCGTACGCTGTAATGTCTGGGATAAAACCAACCGGTGTATTCCATCTGGGCAGCAGGATGACTGCTGAGAAGATGATCTATTTCCAACATCTCTCGCCAAAAGCCACCGTCTTTTATTCAATTGCTGACGTAGAAGCCTACTGTGATAACGGTATGTCGTTTGCTCGGAGTGAAAAGGTTGCGATCCAGAACGTTGCAGATCTTTTGGCCTTGGGCCTTGACCCTAAGCGAGCAATAGTGTACAAGCAATCTGAGGCTACTGCCGTCATGGATCTTGCCTTTGTCTTCTCTAGAGGAGTCACTATGAATATGATGGAAGCTATCTATGGGAACAGGCCCTTTGGATTGTATCTTTCTGCTCTAGTTCAAGCAGGAGATATTCTTCTTCCCCAACTAAAGGCATTTGGCGGACCGAAGCCAGTACTGGTTCCTGTAGGTGCAGATCAAGACCCTCATATTCGATTAAGTCGCGATCTAGCTCGCCGTTATAACAAAGAGCTGGGTTTTGTGCTTCCAAGTGCTATCTATCACAAGTTATTCCGTTCGTTGACGGGAGAATCGAAAATGTCTAAACGTGACCCCATGACTCTCCTCACCTTGGCCGACGATCCAAAGATGGCTCACAAGAAGGTCATGAATTCCTTGACAGGTGGGCGAGACACTATAGCAGAACAGAAGAAGCTTGGTGGACAACCTGACTGTTGCGTTGCGTACGAGCTGTACCAATACCACTTCGTGGACAACGATGATCGTGTCGGGAAAGTTTGGCGCGAATGCGTTAATGGAGAACGCGTTTGCGGTGACTGTAAAGCAGAGATTGCAGACGAGGTCAGTTCCCATCTCAAAGAACACCAAAGAAAGACGGTTTCCATGATAGATAGGGCTGTGGATCTCATAAAAGAGTCAAGGGAACAGATGCCTGACAAACCGTAATTGATGTTGATCTTCTGCTTAAGCTTTAAAGGAACTCCAATGTGCCAGGGTTTAACGTAATGTCTACAGGGCCACTTCACCCTCTCGAAAATCGACTCCTGCGTCATCTCGTAGGAAAAGAAGACCAAACTCCAGAATTAGTGGCAAAGTCTACCAAGATGAAACCTGATCAAGTCCGCAGAGCGGCGGAGTGGTTGAAGACAAAGGGTTTTGTCGAAAGTAAAGTGCGTCTGCTTAGAGAGATCCAGCTAGGACCTGAAGGCGTGAAAGCTGCAAGACGTGGGCTTCCAGAGAGGCGGCTAGTACGTCTAGTATCTGATAAAGGGGGCTCTATGTCATTGGGTGATCTACGAAAATCCTTTGCTTCTCCTACAGAATTGAATCCTGCTCTAGGATATGCTCGTCGTCGATCTTGGCTCCAGTTTTCTCAGATCGGTACCGGTCCTGTTGTAGAAGTAAGCAATATACCGCGACCAACTACCGAGGAGACGCTTCTCGAAAGAATGCAAAGTCACTCGGTGGAGACGGAAAATCTTACCAAGTCAGAAAATAGAGCGTTGGGTGAGCTCTCCACTAGGCCCGGTTACATTGTAGAGGTAGAACACAAGGAAGTCCTGTTGAGGTTGACTCCAGCGGGAAAGAGCGCATCCTCAAAGCTAGGATCTACAAGTGAGCTTGACGCAATAACTCCTAGCCTTTTGGCCTCTAAGGCATGGAGAAAGCGACCACTGCGGGCAATAGATGTTGAAGCGCCGGCTCCAGCTGTTCATCTAGGAAAGAAACATCCCGTGCAACGCTTTCTCGACGAAGTTCGTGAGATCTTCATGTCTCTTGGTTTCGAAGAGATCGAAGGGCCGACAGTTCAGCCCTGTTTCTGGAACTTCGACGCTCTCTTCATCCCTCAAGATCATCCAGCTCGCGATATGCAGGATACTTTCTATCTATCTGGACTGCAGGCATCGCAAGTAGCAGATAGACGGATAGTGAGAGAAGTAGCTAATGTCCATCATGATGGAGGAAATACTGGGTCCATGGGTTGGGGTTATGACTGGGATGAGAATGGAGGACGACGAATTGTTTTGCGTACCCATACTACTGCTGTTACGATAAGGTATCTGGCGGAGAACGTACTTGAAGAGGGTAGAGTCTTCTCGATTGGAAAGGTCTTCAGAAATGAGAAGGTGACATACAAAAACCTAGTTGAATTTCATCAGATCGAAGGCATAGCCTTCGGCCCGAAAGTTAGTCTTCGTGATATGATGGGGCTCCTGAGCCAATTCTATTCGCGTTTAGGACTCGACAAGGTGAAATTCTGGCCGTCTTTCTTCCCGTATACTGAACCTTCACTGCAATCGATGGTCTATTTTGAGAAGATGAACAAGTGGGTTGAGCTATGCGGGATGGGGATCTTCCGGCCGGAGGTTACGCTTCCCCTTGGTATCAAGAACCCTGTTCTAGCATGGGGTGGAGGTCTTGAGAGGCTCGTAATGCTACGATATGGTGTTGACGATATTCGCCAATTATATCAGAACAACCTAGGTTGGTTAAGGAGCCTCCCTGTATGCCTGTAATTACTCTATATTTTGAGAGACTGGCCGGGCTGCTTGGCAGCGAGGTCTCACGAGAAGAAATTGTCGACCGTATTCCGTACCTAGGCTTAGACATTGAAGAACAGACTCGCGAATACGTACGCGTCGAATATAATCCCAACCGCCCAGATTACTCTACAGACTATGGTATAGCACGGGGTCTCAACGGCTTGTTGGATCTCAGGTTGGGTACTCCGCATTATCAGGTTAAGAGTGACGGGTTCAAGATTAGCGTAGAATCTAACGTAAAGAATGTCCGACCCTTCATAGTCGGAGCGATAACTCGTGATTTGAGATTGGACGACGAAACTATACGGCAACTCATCGCTATGCAAGAGGATCTACATATGGGGATAGGGCGCCGTCGAGCAAAAGTGGCAATAGGTTTGCACAATCTCGACAAGATCGTACCACCTCTGAACTATCGTGCAGTTGGAGTTGACTTTAGTTTTGTTCCACTCGGTAGTAATCGTAGTATGCAGATCCCAGAAATTTTGCAGGAAACAGAGCCCGGACGGTTGTACGGCGAGATCGTCAGGAGTAAGGGATCATATCCTATGATTACAGATTCTAGAGGTGAAGTCCTCTCCTTTCCACCTATCATCAATGGAGAATTGACTAAACTGACTCCTAATACTAAGAATTTGTTCATCGACGTCACGGGAACTGATTCTAAGGCTGTCGATGATGCCCTGGCGATTCTGGTAGCAGCTTTACACGATGCAGGGGGATCTATCTATAGCGTGATGGTGACGAATCAGGATTCGATAAAAAGGAGCCCGGACTTCACTCCGACGATTCGATCCTTTGAAATGGACTTCTGTAACCGTCTTCTGGGACTTGATTTGAATAAAGAACAGATGATCTCAAACCTAGGAAGAGCTAGGATTGATGCTAAAGCACATGACGGTGTTATCGAGGCTAGTATACCGCGATATAGAACTGACATTTTGCATCCAGTTGATCTAGTGGAAGAGGTCGCGTTAGGTTATGGTATTCAGAACTTTACAGTCACTCTCCCTGCTACCGTAACATCTGGCGCGTCGAATGCCATCCAACGGTTACTTGATGGGATCCGCGAGGCACTTGTGGGACTCAGCATGATTGAAGTGATGAATTTCAACTTGTTAGACGACAGCCTTCTTTATACGAAAATGAACCGAGAAGGACGATCGACCCTCCGGGTGGAAGGTCCAAAGAGTTCAGAACACGAGGTACTTCGTGATCGCTTACTTCCTTCCCTTCTGGCCACCTTGGGCGGAAATGTTCACGAAGAATATCCGCAACGGATTTTTGAAGTAGGAAAGGTGTATGTGAAAGAAGGCGGGGGTCGTATGGCCACACAAGAAAATTATCATGTCGCTGCAGCAATAGCTCATTCATCTGCCAATTACAGCGAGATCAAATCGACCATGGACTCGTTATTGGGCTCTGGTCTCCTTGACGATTTTACCTTTCGAACGGCGAAGTGTCAACCATTTGCTTCAGGAAGGACAGCTGCAGTGCTGGCTGACAATATTACTGTCGGCTATGTGGGAGAGGTTTCGCCTGAAACTCTGGCCAATTTGAGTCTGAAGGTTCCAGTGGGAGCCTTCGAGATCGATGTCTCCGTCCTTCCAAAGAAATGAAAGGGAATGGTTATACGATTCAGTGGTCTTGGAAGTGAATAGGTCTTCGTCAGATATGCGCGGCGACGGACTTGTGAGAGCTAAGGCGATGCCTTGCGATTACTCGCATGCCCTACCCAGACGCGCGACAGGCGGGGACCAACAAGAACCCCCCGTTGAAGAAGCTGCGCGAGGAACGCTCAGTGAGGCTTTACGATGAGCACAGCTGTCAGAGGCGGGGGACATATTACGATCGCCGTTGAGTTGCTGCTTATCTGACTATGATCTGAGTTTCTCTGCTCGATAGAACACATAGGCTGCACCCATGAAAAAAGTCAAGGATAGACATCCCAAAATCAGCAAGAATAGTCCCCCTATCCCAACACCGATTTGTGGTATAGCTGAACTTTTCCATACGCCGAGAACCTCCTGGGTATACTCTGCGCCTTCGCCGATATACTCCGCGGGATTGGTAAATATTACCATGTAATCTCCAACTTGGGACGTGGCTAAGTTTACCTCATAGCTCTCGAGATTGGTCTGTTCGTCCAGTAACTGATCTGTTGGTATAATTACCTTGATGCCAAAATTGTTTCCACTCGCTCGAACGTTGATCTGACTACTTTCACTAGCTTCATGTTCATTCACGTTAAATCTAAGATTGACAATCTTGCCGGCCTTGACAGTGAAAGAGTCCTTTGATTCATCGAAGAGATTGGTTGATTGGTATAGGAAACTGCCTGTTGTCACAACGGCTATGATGATCGCGCAATATCCAACTATCTGATACTGTTTCCGTAGTTTTCTTCTGCCACTCATATCCTTGACGGACATAACTATTAACTCAGGAAACATTTTAATGAACTTTGATGAGCGGACGAAGTTGGTCGTTAATCACATGGCACAAAAAATAAGACCAAATACTAATTGGGATGTGGGGGAGTTTCAGTGAACGAAAAATACGCCGATGTAAACGGTATCCGGACGCGGTATCTGGAGCAGGGAGATGGGGAGCCACTTCTTCTTATTCACGGAGGGAGTTTTGGACGGTTCTCAGGTGCAAATGACTGGGATACAAACATAGACAACCTGAGTAAGCATTTCAAAGTCTACTCGATCGACAAGATCGGTTGTGGATTTACGGATAATCCACGCCGTGACGAAGAGTATGTTATCGGGTCAACAGTCCAACACGCTTTTGATTTCCTCAAGATTATGGGGATAGACAAAGCCATCGTGGCAGGGCATTCTAGGGGTGGTTACGCTGCTACACGACTTGCTCTCGAGCATCCTGAAATGG
>DAEN01000045.1:0-4806 GCA_002495315.1 Thaumarchaeota archaeon UBA141 | reverse complement strand
TGCTCTCGAGCATCCTGAAATGGTCAAGATGCTAATCATTGTGAGTAGCTCAACTTTGATGACGCCACCGAATCCTATTTACAATCAATGGGATAGAGAGGCGGTGAAAATTCAGGACCAAAGAGAGAAGTACCGATATTTGATGGCTGCCAATTCTTACAGCGGAGCTCATGTCACCGAAGAACTCGTGGACCAGATGATCCAGATAGAGAGCTTGTCGAAGAGTAAAGAAGCTACGGCTAAGATGGATTCTGGGCTTAGAAAGAAGTTCAATGAAGATATAGTATATCGACAGAATGAGACGCAAGAATGGATAAGGGCTGGTAGACTGAAGTGCCCGACCCTCATTATATGGGGCTTCAACGATCCTTCTGCTACCATGGATAAATGCGGCGTCCCTTGCATGAACTTGATTATGCCTTCAGTTCCCATCTCTGAGATGCACGTGCTAAATCACGCGGGCCACTACTGCTATAGGGAGCAACCTCAGGCCTTTGATACACTGGTAATAGATTTCATCAGGCGATACTCAAAGTAAGTAAGACTATTCGGTATTCACATCCGAAATCACTGGATCTTGACCGATAGGACGAGTATATTGAAGTCCCTCTTCCTCGAGATAACCACATTTTGGGCAAACACGATCCCCGCAATCCCAACACATTTTGATACCGCATTCTGGGCAACAACCCATCAGGATTCATCTCCAGGAGACATGGACTCGCTCAACGTTTGCTGATATTTGGGTAACCATGCATGATGGGAGGGAGGGGATAAGATACAGGAATTTTTCGGGGAATATGAGTAGTAAGGTGATATTTAGAATACGAGAGATTCCAATATGGTTGTTCTCCGTTGTGCGTGTAAAGGTGATGTAATTAGAAAAGATGTGATGAAAAGAAGAAGATGTGTCCGGTCATGGTATCGATTGCCACGTATATTCAACTAGAAGATAATTGACTCCACGTCTAACTTCATGTGGAAGAAATCTCTTCGGGTGGCTTGATCTTTCTGAAGAACTTGTAGAAGAGTCCGGCTTCGCTGAGTTGAAGTAGGCCAGCTGACGCGAAGGGCAGAAACAGGAGTCCAATTTGCAGGAGGGCTCCGCTGATTATGGGACTTAGGATTGTAGGGGCCCTGCGGCCGAACTGGCCGATCGCTGCCACGGACGCTCTCTCATCGCTAGGAATTATTCCCATCGTGTAAGATAGTCTAAGAGGAACATCCATTATTCCGACGAATCCTCTTAAGAGGTAGGTCGCTGCAGCTATTCCTAGGGTCGGGGAGAAAGGGAGGCTCATCACCAATACAACATACGGGATGCGCGACCCAACAATGGCTCTAACTACGCCAAACCGTTGAGCCAACTTTACACCTATGGGGTAGGAGATCGTGGCCAGCAAGAAATTGGTACCCATGATAATTCCAATGAAAGCCGGATCTGCATCAAACCTAAGATAGAACCAGTACGCGAAAAACGGCCCTGAGAGCGAGGTTCCTGCATAGTCGATGACTCCAGTAAAAAATAACCTGGACGCTACCCACTTGGATCGTGGCGAAAGAACTACAATTGGTCTATTTTGTCTATTACGAGGAGGTTCCTTGATGACTAAAGCTACTGCGACTGAGAGTAACGCAGAGACAACCATGGCTACAAAAAGTGGTTCGTATGAGTCAATTTCGTTCCATCCAAAACCCTGGAGAAATGTAGTGATGGCACCACTGTAAGCACCGATAGCTGTGGCAAAGGAGCCTACTAGGGAGATAGCTGCGAAGACAGTTGTTCTCCTGACAGATGAAACCTTGTCGGAGAGTAGTGCTTGTTCTGCGGCTACAACGGGTCCTCCTCCTGGCGCAAAACTTGCTAGTGCCGAAGCACTGAGTATTGTCGTAAGCAGAACGTGATCCCGTGTGAGGAGTAAGCACGCACTCGAAGCTGTGATAGCCACGCCATAAGCCAGCAGCATTTTCTTGCGTCCATAGCGATCTGCCAAAAGACCTCCTCCCAATGTCCAGACAGCTGCCGTCCCGCCAGATAATGCGATTACAATTCCTATCTGGATCGATGTCATGCCGACTTTGCTTAGATAGATTGCTAATACTGCAAAGAGGATGCCAAAGATGAAACTTCTGAGTCCTCTATTTAGAATGATCAGAGCTATTTCTCTGGTCATCCATTGTGGCATCAAACTCTTTACTTCATATCAGCTCCTTGTAATGACAGAATTGTTGGCCATCAATGGAAAACAAACTCTTCGCGGGACTAAATTGAGATGTAGGATGAAATACACGTACATCGATATCTGATTCTTGAGACTGATCATAACCATAAATCTAAATATCAACCGTCACTGCAGTACATTCCTCTGGGCCGGTCGTCTAGCATGGTTAGGACGTCGCTCTGACTGCGCGCAGCAAGAATACGGCGAAGGTCGGTGGTTCAAGTCCGCCCCGGCCCATCCTTCATTTGTTCTAGTGCGAAGTCCAAATATTAGTGTGCGATATTGCATAATGAAAACCTGCAATGAATGGATGGCGCTGATGTCTGTATCTACCTGTTGCTATGTTCCAAGCTGGACTAGGTTTTAACGGTCAATATTTTGTTTATGTTATCTATTAATTGATTCTTCGGAGCAGCACCTACTATCCTCCCAGCTTCACTTCCACCTCTGAAGAAAATCAGAGTGGGTATGCCTTGGACGCCAAATTGTTGGGCTAATCCACCGTTTGTATCAACATCAAGCTTCGCGAATCGCATTCTTCCTTCATATTCTTTTGAGAGCTCCTCGACGATGGGACTGATCGTTCTGCAAGGACCGCACCATTCTGCCCAGAAATCTACCAGTACGGGGAGATCTGACTTCAGAACGTCGTTTTCAAAGTTCTTTTCGGAGGTGTGTATAGGGCCACTAGTGGACATCAACAATCACTGCTCTCTGACGTTCTCATCGCAACCAAGTCGTATTTAGCCTTACTAAATAAAATCTAGACTCACATATATAACGCAGTTATCACTAAAATGAGCAGTTACTCTTGACTGCACGTAGTGCCGCACGTCTCCAAGCGATGGAACGCAGGCCTGTGACTAATTGGGCCAGGGAAGAAGAACCAGAGAGATTTGCCAAAATGGTGAAACTCTATAGACAGGGAAAGGTCTCAGAAGACGACTTCCGGAAGTTCAGACTTCAAAACGGAACCTATAGCTCACGGTTTCAATCAGATTTTAGCATGCTGAGGATCAAGATCCCTACCGGTGAAGTAACGCCTCAACAGATGCGAAAGGTTGCTGATTTGTGTCAAATTTTCTCCATAGGGAGTGCTCATGTATCAACTCGACAGAACTTTCAATTGCATTGGCTCCAGCTAGACGATATTCCGGAAATTCTACGAGAACTTCTAAAGGTAGGTTTGACATCGAGGGAAGCCTGTGGGAATGGTGTTCGAAATGTAATTGACAGCCCTCTATCAGGAATATGTCCGTTTGAACACTTTGATGTTACCCCATACGCCAAGGGCGTGACAAAGTATTTTCTAAGAAATCCGCTTAACCAGAATCTCCCTAGGAAGTTCAAGATCAACTTCTCTTGTTGCGACCAACATGGACTGGCACGGATAGGAGACATAGGACTAGTTCCAAAAGTCGTCAAAGAAGATGGAAGGGCGCGTAGGGGATTCCAGATATTCCTAGGAGGCGGTCTGGGTGCTGGTTCCTTTGTGGCTGAATTACTCGAGGAGTTCACACCTGAAGAGGATCTCATTGCATCATGTGTAGCCGTTGTACGGTTCTATGACCGATCGGGAGATCGGGAGAAGATGCACCGGAACAGAATGCGTTATCTTGTCCATGACCTTGGGTTTGAAAAGTTCAGGGCCTTGATACTCGACGAAAGGAAGGTCGTGAAAGCCACTATGTCCGCGCGGGTCAAGCTAGAGCTCATCGAGCAGACCTCGAGCTTCGCTCAGGACTCTGATTACACCGGTAATGCCATAATGAAAGGCGATGATCAATACCAGAGATGGTTCTTCAGCAATGTTCTTCCACAGAAACAGAAAGGTTTCTCTTCGGTCACCGTGACATTCCCTGCTGGTGATGTTTCGGCAGATCAGCTCGTTGGTTTAGCAGAGATCTGCGAGAATTATTCTCACGAAGGAGTGATACGGTTGACTCCTAACCAAAATGTCGTCCTCAGATGGGTGGAGGAAGATGATGTGTCTGAAGTCTATGGCAAGCTCGTAGGTATTGGCTTGGGGAATCGTGGAGCAAACTCCATGGCAAGTACGGTGGGATGCTCTGGAACGACTTCTTGTAATCTTGCCATTACTAACTCACATCGTTTGGCCAAAGAGATCCAATCGAAGATCTTGGATATGGATCTAGACCTTGACCACGGACTGAAAACCTCATCAATTAAGATTAGCGGTTGTCCTAACTCTTGTGGGCAACACGAAATAGCTACGTTGGGTTTCTACGGAGGCGCGTCTCGTGTCGAGGGCGCTCAGACGCCTACATATCAAATGCTCATCGGAGGGAAGGCAAGCGGAAGCACGGCGGTTCTTGGAACTACTCTAATGCGAGTTCCGGCCAAGAAGGTTCTTGACGTTGTTATCAAAACAATCGAACTTTACAAGAACAGTAGAGGAGAGAAGGAGAATATGGTTGACTGGATGGACCGAGTTGTCAGAGGAGATGGGCCTGGTGGTCTCAAGAGCTCTATGGAGCTCAAGAGTCATCTAGAGCCACTGACTGTTATCCCGCCAGTAGAACTTGCCCCTGAGGCATACGTAGATTGGGGAAATGATGAAAAG
>DAEN01000067.1:643-35063 GCA_002495315.1 Thaumarchaeota archaeon UBA141 | reverse complement strand
ACCACCACTTTTTCAACAAACAGAGCACTGAAAACAGAGGCTATACCTACCCCTGTCAGTATACCAGTCAAGTAATCAAATCTGGTCCACTTTTTGGGACTAGCAATGGGCGTCTTGGTAACAATTGAGAATAGAAAGTAAGCAGCTATCCCGACAGTAGCCCCTACCGCGGCCCCGAGGAAGGGAGAACTCACCAAGGTGATCCCAATCTTGCGTCCTATATCTGCCCCTGCAAAGAGAACCGCAGATAAAAGAGCAAGAACAACACCAGTTCTCGTGAGCTTTACACTCTCTCGTGAGCCAAGAATCATAACGCCCAATACGACAATAGTTATTCCAATTCCAATAGGAATGGTAATTTCTTCATGCAGAATACTTACCGCAAACACGGCGCCGAAGAGTGGCGTAGTTTCGATAAGAGGTGTACTTAGAGCGACTCCAAGGCGATCAACCGCCATAAATTGCAGAAGCCTAGCAAGGGATGGTGCCATCAACCCGGCAAATAACAAAGGGATGATTCCTTCGAGTCCAACCCTGGAAAAAGGCGTCAACATAATGGCAACTGGCCAAAGTACTATAGCATTCACAGCTACTGACGCAAACGCAGTAGTAAGCGGACTGCTAGTCTGTAGAGCTCTCCTCAGAGAGATTGAGGAGAGAGCCCAGCTGACAGCCGCGGTTATCGCCAGTATCTCCCCGAGCACAGTCTGTTGAAACCAACGTCTATGCTTAATGAATCTCTGGTCTACTGCTTGTACAGGACTATGGCACTTCCTATTTACCCAATCATGACACGTCAAGTCGTCTAAAACGCAATATGAAGTCAGGGTGAGAGATTTGGTACAGGTAACTCATTCATTACATTCGTAACGTAAATAGCAATGATCTCACCGCTAAAACATAGATGAACCGTCTTCCTCCGAAGCAACTAGTCACAGAGATCAAAAAGATTGTGAGTCAACGACAAATATGGCGTGGTCGATCTGTTCCTGCCCGATACTTCCGTGATGGACTACGAGGATATCGAGCCTATCAGCGTTTTCCAAAGTCTGGATTCACACCTTACCTAGTAATCCGTCCGGAAACAACAAAAGAGCTAGCTTTGTTAGTAAAGACAGCACGAACGTTTCGTTATCCACTAGTCCCATTCGGAGGAGGGACGGGATTGATGGGGGGTGCTGTAGCCAATTCTGGAGGGATCGTTCTCGACATGAAAGGTTTTGGAAGTATCAAGGAGATCAGCAGTGATGATCGGACAGCTATTGTTGGAGCAGGAGTAGTACTAGAAGATCTGGAAAGAGAACTCAACCACGAAGGACTTCGACTTGGTCATGATCCCTGGAGTCGACCCAGAGCAACCGTTGGGGGAGCAATTTCTACGAACGGTCTCGGGTACTTTGGCGCACGGTATGGTACAATGGGGGACCAGGTTCTTGGGATAGAAGCTGTGTTAGGGGATAACACCATAATAAGAACCCGCGCAGCAGAGCGTTCCGCTACAGGGCCTCTTCTCAGAAATTTGCTAATAGGATCAGAAGGAACTTTGGGCCTCATCACGGAAGCAACTCTTCGAGTCTTTCCACAACCTGAACACTCAGAGATGATTTCTTTCCAGTTCCCTGGCTTCGAAGAAGGCTTTGGAGCTCTACAGAGCATCTACGCAGCAGGATTGAGACCGTCGGTTCTAGACTTTGGAGGCGATTTTCGAGGAATTGAGGATGTAGGACGAAGACAAAAATCGAGTGAAGTTCCAAATGCTCTTCTCTACATTCTCCTCGAGGGCACTACGGAAGAAGTAAGGGCAGTGAAAAAAAAGATAGCAAAACAGGTTAGTCCATTTGGTGGGAGGTTGCGGGGGAAGGAATATGGGCGCGAATATTGGAAATTACGGCACGAAGTAGTCTATCGATATGACATAGACGAAGATGGCTTCAGTCTTACCGATCAACGACGCAAGGGTTCAAAATTCGATTTTGTTCACGTATATCTTCCGGCCAGCAAGGTGCTGAGTTACAAGCGGGCCTGCGAAAACATTCTCCGCCGTCACAAGATCCAAGAATGTGAATTTGGGGTGTGGAACCAGCCGGAGCTTTTCTCAGTGGCGATAAGCTTACCGTCTGCCCGCCCAAGCGATACCAAGAAGCTGGCAAGAGTAGTTGATGAAATGTTGCTTCTCGCCCAGGAGATCGGTGGTTCAATGGAATACTGCCATGGATCAGGGATAAAGCTATCACACCTGTTGCCGAAAGAACACGGTCATTCCCTCATGGTACTAAAAACACTGAAAGATGTATTTGATCCAGACCATATCCTCAATCCAGGTAAGCTAGGACTGTAAAACCAATTCTAGTACAGCAATCCACCTTCCTGACGGGATGTCTTAGCAATCTTTCTTATTGCTACCCACAGGTTTAGCAATAGTATCTAGAATAATAACCGCTGTAACAATATCCATCGATAGTCTTCCCTGATATCAAAAACTTGTTTGACCTATATGAAAAGTTCAAGAGTGAACGATGGGACACCAAGGATCTAACTTACAGCACCTCGCGTGTCACTGGCGATATGACAGAAAACTTCTGTCAATTACTGAATATCACCTAATCATACATATCTATCGACGTCCCTATTCCCTGGGCTACGGCCTTGTCATAAATTAGTTTAGCCACCATGGCGTCTTGCAAAGCTAGTCCGGTTGACGAAAAGATTGTAATTTCCTTGTCACTTGTTCTGCCTATCATCCCCCCACCCAAAATGTCTCCGAACTCACCGTGTATTTCATCGCGTGTTATGATCCCGGTTGACAGTGGGACGTTGACTTCTCCACTGTGACATCCTTGTGCCCAGTCATCAAGTATTATTTTAGATCTCTTCAGTATCTTTGGATCAAGCTCTTGCTTACCTGGAGCATCGGCACCGATGCAGTTTATGTGAATACCTGCACTTATCCATTCGTTGGAGACTAATGGACTTCTCGATGGAGTTGTAGTCACTACTATCTCAGCTCCAACTATGGCATCCTTTGCAGAGCTAGAGGACACAATTCTCGTAGTTTTACCGTGTAAAGACGTTGATTCTCTAACGAAAGATTCTTTGTTTTCTTTCGAGATGTCGAAGATCCTAACTTCATTGATGTTTGGTCGAGTCAACAAGAGTGCAATCAGCTGTGTTCTAGCTTGTTTCCCTGCACCTATGATAGCTGCCACCTTCGCGTCTTTTCGGGCCAAATACTGGATCGCCACTCCTCCAGCTGCACCCGTCCTAAAATCAGTAATATCGGTTCCATCGAGGATGGCTAATGGTCGTCCTGTTTCTGGTTCTATGAGCAATATAGTTGCTACAAGGAGCCTAAGTCCGTGCTTTACCGGATTATCGGGATGTGCATTGACAATCTTGACGGAGGAAATGTTGAGCCCTTCCATATAGGTAGGCATGCATCTTAGATCTCCCCCGTATTTTGGATAGTGAAGATACAGTTTGCTGGGCATCTCCACCCTACCATGTCCCTTCTCTTCAAACCCAAGTCGGACCGCGTTTATGGCGTCCTGCATTGTAAGCAATGGTCTGATCTCTTTACGGGTAAGTAACAGAGTTCTCATTCACAACGCCGAGAATTGTTTCATTGACCCGTCCTGACTGATAAATTAGACAGTTTCCTGCAGACGGCTGTCGACCAACTAACCTTGGTCGAGAATTCCACAAAACCGCAAAAAGGATAAGAATCATGCACAAACCTTCATTTCGTACCGATAGCACGGTAGAAGATGAACAACCCATCAAAAGAGACCAACTCTCCTAACGCCAGTGAGAGCACCCTCCTGGACCATCTAGAAGAGCTAAGGGGTAGAGTGATCAAGATCTTCCTGGCCATTTTAATCATCTCGGGAGTTACACTGATCTTTGGGATTAGAAGAATAGATATCGAAGGAATATGGATATACATTCCATTCCCCAATCCCTATGACAGCATAGCTGCCTTTGTACTGACTAGACTAAGCGAAGATGTTCTGCCAGATAGTGTGGAACTCATCCAGACAGCGCCCGGGCAGGCCTTGCTCGGAGTGATCTATGTGGGATTATTTCTAGGGCTCGTGCTTGGAATGCCAGTAATACTCTACCAGGTAATCTCCTTTGTGGGGCCTGGTTTATACGAAAATGAAAGAAAGTCTATCCTCCGAATCCTAATCCCCGCAGTAACACTGTTCTTCATTGGAGGCATCTTCTCGTACATCAGTGTAGTTCCTTTTGCCATTAGGTTCCTCTACACGTTTGGTATTGAACTCGGTTTTGTCACATTCATAACATCGGTCGATCTGATCTCTTTTGTCCTCCTGTTCTTTCTGGCATTTGGAATTGCTTTCCAGACTCCAGTCATAATGTGGTTATGTACAATAGTCGGAATTGTTGACGCTCCATATTGGCGTGAGAATATTCATTATGCGTTCGTCGGAATGGTCTTTCTAGGAGCAGCGTTAACACCCGACGGCAGCGGAATTACGATGTGGTTTGTTACACTTCCCATGTTCGGCCTTTATGTATTAGGTTACCTCATAATCAGAGCTAGAAACCCCACATCTCAGAGGGTCACTTCATGAGGGCGTCTTTTGCATAGCGATATAGATGGAATACAGCAGAGAAGCTAACAAGGATCCCCCCTAGCTCGAGTAGGGCCAGGTTATGGAAGCCAGATTCATACGCCTGAAAGGCAAGAAGATTGAGATATACCATAAACAGAATGACAGAAACCAGCATTACCCATATCCATTTCTGTGAGATGTTCACCGGAGCGTTTACAATGAAAGGAGGTTTCTTAGCCACCTTCTTCGCCTCCGCGGACTTTTGCATCACCTTGATGAAACTATAGGTCCCTACAAATGAGAAGAATGCAATCAAGAGCATTGACATCCATAAGGAAAACGGATCTATGAAGATACGGTCTACGAATGGTAGACTGGTGTCAGGGTCGATATAGAAACCCCATACAGTTGTAACAGCTATCTGGCCCAGACTTGTTACACCCAGAGCAGTGAAGAGGGGCCTATCCTGCCATCGGTACTTCTTGCCCTTGTCAACAAAGGGCATCACAATAAACATCAGTAAGAGGAGAGCAGGCATGAGCCCTCCAGTGATAAAACGATCGAGTCCAGTCCGTATGAATGCGTAGATTCCTGTAAGATACCATTCAGGTACGGTTATCGTAGGAGGCGCCAGTCCGAATTTGCCTCCGAGCTCAATTGGAAAGAGACCGCCAACAATGAAGATTCCACCAGTTATGGCAGAGATCATTGGGATATCCATGATCATGTTTCTAGGGAAATGAAGTATGATCAGCAATATCATAACTACAGGAAGAATGAACACATGGTAGGTATAGGATCGTAAAATAAAGTCTCCAAACCCAGCACCAAAGACGGCCTCGCGAATCACGACACCAATCACCGGCGAATTTTCAGCTAGCGATGCCCCGATGCTAAGCGCAAGCTCAGCCCTTTCATTGAAGATCACATCGTATCCAAAAAACGCCTCAAGAACAGTCATCAATCCTAGAATAATTCCAGTCACCCAGAGCATCTCGTACCGCAACTTGTAACGTCCACTGAAGAATTGGTAATAGAGATGAAAGACGGCTAAGAACACCATAGCGTTAGACCCGTGATAGTGAACATTTCTAAGAATATACCCGAAGGGAATTTCATCGTTTATTCGTGCTACACTATCCCAAGCGCCATCTAGAGTCGGCACGTAATAGAACATGAGAATGCCACCAGTGATTCCTTCAATTAGGAATATCACGAATGTCAACATCCCAAGATAACTAAGAGGACTAACTACACGCGAAGGTATTGCAAAACGCAGTGAGAAGAACCACGTACGTTCTAGTCTTTCCACTACATAGTTTACGAGCTTATTGACTAAGCTTCCTATGCTCTCTTCACGCGACATGACGGCCTCGACCTACAACACCATTATTGTTAACATCCATGACTGGAGGAATTACCGTTACGTATCCTTGCTCATCAACCTCAAGATCCAACTTTGCGAGCGCATTCATTGGTGGTGATTGCATAGTGGCAGGTCCTTCCACCGCAACCCCCGTACTTGGATCGTAGATGCTGCCATGACATGGACAATTGATGCTTTTTGTGGAATCACGATATTGCCAAAGACACCAGAGATGTACACAAATCTGACTAAAGGCACGGTAAGCGGAGACATCATCCTTGTCCCCGTCTGGGGAGGGCAATCGGATCAGTACCCACCGTCTAAACGGCTCAAAATCTAGCTTTGGATCTCCGGTTCGTGGGTATGTAAAAACCGTTGATGAATTTGGGGGAATAGAACCTGCACCACTTACACGAACAAATTGTCCATCCGGTCCAATAATTCTCTGTCGCTCAAGCTTGCCACCACCTCCGCTCGCAGACAAGAACTCTCCGAATGGGACAAATGGAAGAGCTACCAACGCACCTCCAAACAGAGTTGCGAGTTTCAGGAAATCACGTCTTGATTTCGGCGTTTCAGGCGCGGACGAAGTAGCCGCCGTTGGAGAATCAGTTCTTGAAGCTCCGGGAGATACTGTAGGCTTTGCAGCGGGAACAGCTTTTGGGGACGAAGAAGGAGCAGTAGAGCTCACAGGGGCAGAAGGTGTAGGAGTCGGTGAACTGGAACTCGGAGTAGTCTCAGTCTTGGGAGCATCAGTCTTGGGAGCATCAGTCTTGGGAGCATTCGCTCGAGCATCTGTTTCTTGCTTTTGAGAAGAACTAGATCCAGAGGCAGATGCAAGCGACTTCTTGTTTTCTGTCTTTTGAGCTTTCTCTTCCCCATCAGACAAAATATTCACCTAGCAAGTCAGGTTCCGGAATAACGTATGGCATCTTTTTGACTTATTTAAGGCTGACGAACGACATCGATGACAAGGAATATCCATCGAAGTCAGTCTAACAAATCAACCTAAAGTCTAGAACGCGCCAAGATTTTGGCGACACGTATTGGTTCTGGTACCGATCCCTGAAGAGTGAATGCATCCAATACTAGTCGCGCTGTATCGGTTGTGAGACCCATCGCTCGTATAAATATCTCATAGCCTGTCTTCAATTGGACTGCTTCGCGACTACCTAGTCGTCTGTACGCGGCCATCTTCTCTTTCCACCCTCTCGGGAAGTGCATGCGGAGTGACTTCTCCAGACCATCAGACTCATTGAAACTTACACCTATAGACGGCACTCCAGTCACTCGCTGTAGATCTTTTACATCAACCATATTGTACAGACTAATGATTGTGCCACCAAGCATTATGACATTAATGTCATTCCTAGAAAGCCTATCATACATCTTGATCATCGCCTCAGTAGCATCATCCCCTTTCATGGTCGCAGATCCAAAGACGGCGCCATCAATTATGCCATCGCGACGCATCACCACTCCGGCCAAGATGGATTTCTCACTACTTTCTGATCGAAAGCTCTCCGCCAGCCCCAGAACTCGAATTCCTTTTTTTTCTACTCGCACTTGCAACGCAAAGGCCTTTCCAATCTAGGATCTCACAGGCGCTTCGTTAGAAGCTCTCAAGAGAAAACGTGTTGACTCAACACACCAACTAGCATCATCTCTTGTTATGTTCATCCCTTTAGCGATTCTAAGCCTTATTTGATGGACTCTTTGCGATGTTTTGGAGAGCGGTAAGAGTACACCCTTCTCTTCTATCAGTAAAGCTAGCTCTTCTATATTCATCATTGAAGAATCTACGAAGAACTTTTCCATAATAATTCTCAATACCTGTCCCATGGCCTTCTCGGATAGAAGTACAGCCTCGGCGTGATCTCCTTCACCCAACGCGTGATTTGCATCTTCAAGAGTCCGTTCCGCCAGGCCAATATCCAGAGAGAAGAACCGACTGTATTCTTCCCTCGGAGAATCCAAAGGCTTAGGGGTGTGGGTACGCGTAGACAATAATTCTGCTAGCCGAGAAACTATTACGGAGAAGAACACGCTTCCAGTAGCAACTATTCCGGTCCACACTAGAAAAGAAACTGGATCCAAGTCAGCAAAAACTGGAAGACTAATCGGCGTATTTAGGGCGATCTAACCATCACACCGTATGGGTCCGCGGAATTATCGACCACGTTAAAAACAAATCCAATGATAAAATATCTACCTCGATCTCTAATACTTCCCCTATATCACAGTTGTAATTAGTCACAGTATGGTCAAGCTTGGGCCCCATCATTCTGAATAATCTTCAAAGGAAAAACATGGTATATCTTGATCAAATGAAAACTCATTTTTAATATGGAGAAACCAATATCTGGGTTCTGAATTTAGGAACAACGTGAAACGTATGTCGTTCAAAACCACGTAGACGCATATTCCATGAGCATGTTTGAAGTGTTTGAGTGTAATGGATGTCAAGTTGTTTGAAGTGCTTAGATTAATTCCCTCACTCTCAAAAGGAGAGCTCGATGTGCATGAACTAACACGTTCGAGTGGACTTCCGATGGCAAGAGTCAAGACTTTGCTTCACACGATCAGTGAGACGAATGGCTTCCTGGAGAATAATTTATCGATCCAGAGCATAACAACTCTCTCTGCTGTTTTAGCCATCAGGCTAGGGGCATCACTAGATGAAGCTCTGCGACACATTGGCTGGAAAGATTTTGAGGGATTTGTAGGTAATGTTCTCTCGATCAATGGCTATAGAGTCCTACGGAATGTGCGTCTCAAGAAGCCAAATGCGGAAATTGATCTTGTTGGAATAGGTACAGGGATAATTCTAGCTATCGATTGTAAACATTGGTTACGTACTTCAGGCTATAGAAATAACGAGAAGATGAAGAAGGTCGTGGAAGCACAAATACACAGAGCCAAACGCCTCTCTGTTCAGACGCGATTGGATGATATTTTGGAGTCGAAGACAATAAAGATCTTGCCAGTCATAACCACACTACTCGAAGAGCAGTTCATTTCTGTAGGAGGTGTCCCAATTGTCCCGGTAACAAAGCTAAGAACGTTTCTTCAAGAATTTGAGGCAGAGATTGATAGACTTTACGTCATCAAAGGTTACGAGAATGACGGTTCAAGCAAAGACGATTAGGAAAATGCATGATGGAGTTATCCGCACGGGTTGAGAAAAGAAAACAGCATCATCACCAACTCGCGCTTCATATCACCTTGATAGCGAGGATATCACGAGGTTATATGGATCCATCAGGTCGTCATAAATGTGTATGAAGAAAACTGTCAAGGGTGTTCTCTTTGACCTCGATGGAACTCTGATCAATTTCGTAATAAATTATCACACTGCCAAGAAAAAGGTCCAACAGCTCGTTAATTCTTCTGGCACTGGCCTCGAATCAAGTGACAAGATGACACTATACTCTTTGTTGGGTGCCAGTAAGACTCGTCTTAAAGCTCCAGCCTACACAACACTGCGACGAAAAATCTTCGAGGTCATGACGACCTACGAAGTTGACGCTGCTAGAAGGACTAAGCTACTACCAGGTGTTCTGGTGACCCTTCAACAATTGAAACAAAGAGAAATGAAGATAGGAATAGTCACTAACAACGGCCATGCAGCTACTGATGTAGTTCTAAACAGGTTCGGGTTGCATAAACTAGTAGACCTGGTACTGACGCGTGACGATGTAGAAGAAATGAAACCTCATCCGGGTATCATGATATCTGCTCTAGAGAAGCTCAAATTGAGACCAGAGGAAACGATTGTAGTCGGAGATAGCACAGCAGATGTAATCGCCGCACGAGGTGCCTCAATAGATCCAGTGGCAATTACTACAGGACCGTCAGATAGCTCTGCCCTTATGCAAGCACACCCACGTCAGGTAATCTCAAGAATAAAGGATGTACTTGACATTGTTTGACTCAAGAGAGCTTTGAGAGGTTACCGCTACAAAGAAGTGGATGGCGTCTCCGACAAATGCCCTACGGTCATATTAGATCCGTAACTCTGATTCTTCATCGACGCCATGTAGAAGTAGGCATAAGCCCGCTATAAGCGTTAGTGAATATTTGGAATTATGTATTTTATTACAAGAATAATTCAAGTGCAATAGTTTTGGATCAAGTCAATACGTCTAAGTTCAAATCCATAATCGTATGCATTTCGTATCTTTGAGTTTCATATTTCGCATCTAGTTAGAAAAATTCCGAACTCTATTCTTGACTCCCTGAGATAGATTAGGCCATACCACAAATTACAATCTTAAAAGACAAATTTCCACGGGGCAATGGATATTAGCGAAGTCAAGGAACACGTTTGGACTCGACGTGGAAAAGGCCGAGAAGCAAATAATCGACTGGCGAGAGAAAGTCTCGAGCGATCAGGACTTCTATCTCAATTCACTGAAGGGAAGAGAAAAACTATCAAATATGGCGCGGTCGGAAGAAGAGTCAATACGCGAACGCATCACCCGAAATCCTCCAAGAACAAAGGAGATCATCTGGTTCTCGCGATATTGCAGTGAATGTACTAACTTCACAGAGGGTCGAGGAAAATCAATACGCTGTAACAAATACAAAGCCCGTCTTGTGAAACCTCTACATGGGCGACCTGTCTGGAACGAAGTTACCAATGCCAGAGGTGACAAAGAGCTCCTTGTCAAAGAGATCGACTGGAATGAGAGATGGGTGAAAGTACGAGAAGGAGAAGAAGAAAAAGCGATCGCCGAGATAAATAGTGGACGTCCCTACAACTGTTTTGAACATATATAGAAATCACCTTTCCGGAGTGTTTCTTTTTCTCATGAAAAGTGATACAGAAAGGACCAACCGGGATCGGCCGAGAATAGCTCGCGGAATCATGACCCTTGCAATAGTAATATCAGGAATAGCATTCATCTGGTTTGGTTTTCAGACTGTACTTGGAACACCTACACCATTCTATGTTGTCTCGAGCGGCAGCATGATTCCAGCCCTTCAGATAGGAGATATAATCGTAGTTCAGGACACAAATCTATCCGATGGAGTTGTTGAGGGTGATGTTATAGTCTTCGACAGACCAACTGACAAGGAAGTAGTAGTAGTCCACAGAATAGTCGATATTGTCGATGATGCACCACAGCGCGCTTTAAGAACGAAAGGCGACAACAATAGGTTAGTAGATGGGTGGCTAGTAACAGAAGAGTACTTTCTTGGGAAGGTGATCTTTACAGTGCCCAAGATTGGATATCTCTCTAGGATTCTTAATCCTCCCCTGAACTTTATTTTCGTAATCATCATACTAGCAGTAATTTTCTTATCAGAAGCTTTTCCATCCAAAGAGAAACCTAAGATCAAAGAGACATCATACTGAAAAATACTTACCGTTTAAATACCACTTTGAAAAATCGTTAATTTGTGAGTTAGGGGCTCTGCCTCAGACAAGGCCGATCATTAGCATCGAAAATGTGGTTGCGTCTGCAGACATCAGGCAAAAAATTGATCTGATCACAATAACAAAAAAGTTCCCTAAAACCGAGTACCATCCCAAACAGTTTCCAGGATTGGTCTTCCGCTTGAAGATACCGAAAACAGCTACTCTAATATTCAGTTCGGGAAAGATGGTTTGTACGGGTTCAAAGTCAGAGGAACAGGCAATCAAAGCGGTCAACACCGTAGTTCAGAAACTACGCGAGGGCAAAATTGAGGTTTTAAGTGAAGCAACAATCCAAATTCAAAACATAGTTGCTTCAGCAAACCTTGGAGGAAAGGTTTACCTCGAAGAAGCGGCCAGACAACTCCCGAAGTCCATGTATGAACCCGAACAGTTTCCGGGTCTCATTCATAGAATGGCTGAACCGAAGACAGTCATTCTTCTATTTGCAAGTGGCAAGCTTGTCTGCACTGGAGCAAAACAATCTGCAGAAGTTTATCGTGCAGTGAACAATCTACACAACAATCTCGAGCAACGCAATTTGATGATGTACTAGACTGCCACGCCTGTCGACTGCTGCTGAATTGAGATATACTGATTTTCGTCAATTATTTGTAGCTCAACCAGTGCCCGTGCAATCTCAGTTATCCCGACCAAGGCGTGCACTTTGATGTTGTTCTTTCCAGCTAGATCAATCCCCCCTTCCATTCGGTCTATGAGAACAATGGCATCACTAACCAAACCACCCTCGGATCGGAGTGTTTCAGCGCTCGCGATGATTGAATCACCAGTTGTTATGAGATCATCCAGTATCACAATCCTCGCACCACTAGGAATAATCCCTTCTATAGAACGAGGTGACCCGAACTGCTTTTTTTCGCGCCGGACCCACACTAGGGGTTTACGCAACTCATGGGCCAATACAGACGCGTAGCTCATACCTGCAATAGGAACAGCAGCAATGGCATCAACATGTTTGAGTCCAATACTCAGAGTAAATAGGTCACGATACATGGAAACTACTTTATCAAATATCTCAGGGAAACTTGGGATCAATCTGAGATCTACATAGTACGAAGACTGCTTGCCACTGCTCAGCTTAAACTTACCAAATTGGAGGGCGCCAGTCTCTACGAGCATGCGACCAAGGTCACCCACTGCTACACCTGCTAGAATTCGCCTGGTATCCATGAGTTGTATCGTAAAGAATCCGACCTTTAACCTTGATAATAAATACCGAGGAGTTCATTGTACTAACGGGACGAAAATTGCCAGAGGTCTGGATCCCTTACGGGTCTGTGGAGGTAGCAGTAGACCTGAAAGCAGAAAACCTGTCCGAAGTAATCAAACCAAATTATCCCAAAACATCGGTCGAAGAGTTGAAGGAAAAGCTCAGGTCTGTCGACATAAAGTCCAGCCCCTTACTAATTCTACCTAAGCCAACACGCTCAGTATTGATGATTCTGAGAACGTTGTTGGAGGAAGCAAGAGAACAATCCAACACCAGCTCTTCAATCACCATAGCAACAGTCAAGCGAAGTATGTCTGCTACAAGAAAAATAGTAGAAGAATTTGGGTCGCGTCTAGTTCAGCTTGAGAACAGTAAAGGAGAGAACAGTGGAGGTCTGGACATACATCCCCCAGACAGATGGGCAGATCATCAACAACGCGTCGTACTAAGTCAGACTAACTTCGATCCCATCTTTGGATTCAGTGGAGGAGCGATCGAGATGGCAAAACTATCCGCAAAACAACTCTATCTAGCTGCTCTAACACATGAGTTCTCCGAGAAAAACACAGGTATAATCTCAGAGGCATCCGAATCAGCCCTGGAGGTCTCAGACTCCCTGGGAGACTACACATGCATTGATGTAATCGGGCAAGGAGAAGACGTGTCAGAGGTGATTATTGATCAACCTAGGACAACCTTCCAAAGATCCGCGGAACGTCTTCTACAACTTAACCATAAGACCATCTCCGAGGCGGGCCGAGCTATGATAGCCTCGCCCGGAACGGAAGCTGGGAAGACATTGTCGACGGCATTGAGTGCATTTTGGAACGTAATGAGAGGAGTCAAAGATGGGGGAATAGCAATACTCTTGGCTGAAGCGTCAGAAGGACTTGGTTCAACAGCCTTACAGCTATACGTTTCTGGTCGACTTGATGTAGATGCCACCATTCGAAAAGGCCAATACGTAGAAGGACTGGAAGATCTTATCTTACTCAGACGAGCCCAAAAACTCTTCAAATTAGTTCTCGTAACTAGCTTACCCAACTATTACTCAGAGGTCAAACTAGGTCTTCATGCTCTAAGAAAAGCTAGCGATGCAGTGACCGAGGTCTTTACTAATCAAGGATCCAAATGCAAGATTCTAATGGTATCCGATGCATCTAACACTCTCATCTCAACCAACTCTCATTAACTGAAAGGGAAAGAAGATCGAATCAATTATCGCGATATAAACTCATCAAAAGGTACGTCACTACGCATCGAATCTCTTTGTTTTGGACTAAATGGCCACGAGGCCAAACCACAAGGACAAGGGAAGAGCTTTTTAGACAATAGCGTTTGTGTCCAGAAGTCAACCTTGCAGAACCTCGTGTCCAAACATGTTGGCCCATACGAGGTTAGACAGTGCAGGTTCGAAGACCTACCGCAGGTAATCCTCATAAATTCGGTGTGTTTACCCGAGCATTATTCTGATTCCTTCTTCGAGGAGCTTTACACAGAAAGTCCAGAGACATTTGTTGTTGCTGAACTTGCAGGGAAAGTAGTAGGCTATATCATGTGTAGAATCGAGTATGGGTTTTCCTCCATTAGACGGCTTGGTCTTTCCAGAAAAGGCCATATTGTCTCTGTTGCAGTACTGGAGGAAGCCCGAAACCGTGGTCTGGGATGGACACTTATCAAAGAGGCACTGGAAGGGATGAAACAACGAAGCTGTGGGGAAGCATATCTTGAAGTTAGAGTCTCCAACACTGGAGCTGTTAGATTGTACGAGAAAATGAATTTCAAGATAACGTCCAAGACTGAGAGATACTACCGAGATGGAGAAGCGTCATATCTGATGTCCGTGATCATCTGAATTAAGGAAAGTATTTTGGAATCCTTTTTGCGTCATGCAAGATCGTCCACATTGCAGTAGTCTGCGAAATAGCCTCCACAACAGATAATAAATCAAATAGATAGCTATTCAGGCTGATTGTTTTCAGAACCTAGGCAGAAAACAATAGAACACAACGATGACTAATAAACGCATAGCACCAAGAATAAATATTTACAACATTTAGTATCAGTGAGTTCAATGGACCGTGACCAGACAGTAGGATTTGTGATACTCGTTGTCAGTCTCTTAGGTATAGTCATCTATGGGTATCTTCTAGTTAATCCATCCACCTCAATTCTTCTCTTACAAGTAACAGCTTTTGTAGCTGTGTTGGGCGTTCTTGGGATTCTTGGCTGGATTGGATACACTATGGCAACTACCCCTGCACCCACCTTGCCAGAAGCTGAAGTCAGCGCCACAGAAGGATACACCGCGACTCCCAGCGAACCTGAGAAGAGCTAGTCGGCGCAGAGATTTAATCTATCTAGCAACCAGGTCAATTCTATATCGATAAAGCTTTGGTCCTACTTCTCCCACTCTAATCGACTTGTTAACGGTGACAGAGAAATTGGGCGCCTTTGGCATATTTCTCTCAATGAAATCATCAAGGTTCGCACCCACAGGAAGAAAAGTGTAGCAATGAATTACACCACCTGTTGGTCTTAGAGCAATGAGTGCGTCTCGTAGATACAAGTGACTTTTCTCTGGAAGAACCATGAGGATACGATCTGCAGTACCTACTAGTTTCTCCCGTATCACTTCTTTAGCGTCACCTAGTAATGGAATTACTCTTTTCTCAAGATGATTCAGTCGAATGTTTTCAATTGCCAACGAATGAGCAGCTGGATTGATGTCAATATTGAATACTCTGCAATCACGTTGGATTTTCGAAGTAATGACCGAAAATGACCCAACGCCAGCAAACATGTTCACTACAACCTCTCCAGGACTGACCTCATTGGCGATCCTCAACCTCTCTGTTGAGAGTCGAGGAGAAAAATAGACTAGATTGACATCAACGATGAATCGACACCCGTGTTCCACATACATAGTCCTGGTCTTTTTTTCACCCATGAGAAATTCGACATCTCTCGTTCTAAATTGTCCAGTAACCCCACCAGCCTTCAACACAGTTTTTATTGGCTTGATACCATCCAATACAGCCCGAGCGATCAAGTACTTCGATTCTAACAAGGCATCAGGTATTCGGAGGAGCGCGATGTCTCCTATTATATCGAAACCCGAAACTAACGACGAGAGCTCAGAGGGTTTTAGGACCCCTTTCAGGGCAGAATGGAGAAATCTAGACAAGATATGATAGGACCAGATATTTGTTCAAAATTACTAGCTCATATTCTATATTTCCGAAGCCGTGGCTCTAGCAAGGTAGTAATACGTAGAGTTACCCTTCTGCTCTCGATCCAGCTTGCTGCCAGGCTTGTTAACACGTGGCCTACCTGATTGAATATCTCTACGATAGGTTATTCCAAGTCGACTTAGGAACCAATTCATACCTTCCCCTTTGGCAAGTGGAGATGACACTGTGCCATGAATACCCGGCTCGCCTTCAAAAATCAACAGTGAATCAGAAACAATATCAATTAGCTGAATGTCATGGTCAATTATTAAAGCAGAACGTCCTTCGGATCTCACAAATCGCTGCAAGGCCCGAGCTAGTACAATTCTATCTTCTACGTCCATGAAGGCCGATGGTTCGTCTAAAGCATATACATCCGCGTCTCGCAGGAGACAAGCCGTAACAGCAACCTTCTGCAACTCTCCACCACTTAGTTCACTCAGATTTCGCTCGAAAAGCTTTGGTAGTGCCAAGGGGACGACAATTTGCGAATAAATTAGCCCGGAAGTCATCTTTTCCGCAGAAATCCCCACCAGGAATGACTGCACATCAGTATCTAATTCTGAAGAGAGGTATTGAGGTTTGTATGAGATTTTCGCGGAAGTAGATACTCGTCCTGAGTCAGGTGCCTCCAGCCCTGCTATCATTTTCATAAAAGTAGTTTTCCCTACTGCATTAGCCCCCAATATTCCAATGATCTCACCTCTATTGAATGTACCAGATTGGGTATTCAGTTTGAAACTATCATATCTCTTTTCAAGGGCAGCGTACGTAGCCACAGAACTCGTTTCTGCAACTACTTCTTGTGGAGCAGTCATCTCAAAAGTAACGGGTTCGTTCCGAAAACGTACGTTTTCATTTGGCAGATATCCATCCAAAAAGACATTAACTCCAGCTCGCGCCGACAAGGTGTTCGATACGACTCCGTAAGTTCCCGGTTCACCGAATAGAATATTGACGTAGTCACTGACGTAGTCTAGAAGAGCTAGGTCGTGCTCCACAACGAGCACAGTTTTGTCTTCTGCTGCAAGGTTCCTTATCGCTTCTGCAACAGCAAGACGTTGGTAGACGTCGTTATACGAAAAGGGTTCATCGAAGAGATAAAAGTCAGCTTCCCGAGAAACAGCTGCCACTATAGCCAATCGCTGAAGTTCTCCTCCGCTCAGTTCGCTAATTTTCTTATCTAGAGATGTCTGAAGTCCAAGGGTATCTGCCACCTCATCAGCCTTACCTCTTTGGTCAGTCTTCCTGAGCAGCGAAGAAACATCTCCACTCCATACTTTTGGAATTAGATACACAGCTTGTGGCTTCATTGAGACAGAAAGCTCGTTCTTCGCCATTTTTTCAAAGTGTGATTTTAGCTCAGTCCCATGGAATGCCTCCAATATATCTGGCCAGTCAGGAGATTTATCAAAACTTCCCAAATTAGGCTTTAAATTTCCCGCGAGTATGCTTAACGCAGTTGACTTGCCAATCCCGTTTCTTCCTATCAGGCCAGTTACAGAACCCTTTTTCAGGGAAGGAAGTCGAAAAAGTCTAAAGGTGTTTATACCGTATTGATGGATTTTGTCTTTCTTTAATTCCTCAGCTATGTTGAGTATGGTAATTGCCTCAAAAGGACATAGCTTGATGCATATACCACATCCGGTACACAAATCTTCACTTATGACTGCTTTCGACTCTTCGCCCTGAACAATACATTCGCCGCCAGTCTTATTGACAGGACAGTACACTATACATTCCAGTCCGCACTTTCTGGGCTGACATAGGTCTTTGTCCAGTACTGCAATGCGATGAACCATTTACCTTCGTTTGCCCTCGCACAGGTATAGACGCCACCACACCCAATGCGCTTTACATTAAATAATTATGATGACGTTATAAATAGGTACGCTGGAAAACAAGATTAATCCACATAGATAGAAAGAACAAATAGTGGAAAGAGTTGTTACGTGGACATAGCCAAAGTGACATCTACGTGGAAAGCTATTCCAAAAGAACTGAATTCGTAATTGAACGATCACCAATGGGTGAGGACAACGCTAATAAGCAATCTCCCAATAGATGAAGTTAGGAGGATTTTACGGTGAGCCAGGGTACAATATCCCTGAAAGTTTTGGAAGCGTATACCAGAGACGTAGGGCGTGGAGTTGCCAGGATTGATTACGACGCAATGGATTCTTTGGAAGCGTCAACCGGAGATATTATAGAGATAAGAGGAAAAAGGAGAACAGTAGCAAAATGTCTTCCTCTATATCCCTCTGACGAAGGAAGAGGGGTGGGAAGAATTGATGGACTTATACGGAATAATTCAGGTGTAGCTATTGGAGACACAATTACGATAAAGAAGATCAAAGCACCACCGGCCGAGAAGGTTATTGTCGCCCCTCTAGAGGCCATCCCACCAATTGATGAGCGCTACCTTGCTGACGCGCTGGAGAGCGTTCCTGTAACAAAGGGTGACAACATAATGATACCATACTTTGGAGGTCGTTTGACCTTCCAGATCCAGGGATTAAACCCTATGACGGATGCAGTACTCATAACACAGCGTACGATCTTCTCCATTTCTGACAAGGGCGAGGTACTAAGAGGTGTCCCACAGGTAACCTACGAAGATATTGGCGGACTCCAGGATGAGATCCAAAAGGTCCGTGAAATGATCGAGCTCCCCCTTCGCCACCCGGAGATTTTTGAGAAGCTCGGGGTAGAAGCTCCAAAGGGAGTATTACTTTATGGACCACCAGGTACGGGAAAGACTCTCCTAGCCAAAGCCGTCGCCAATGAAAGTAGTGCTCACTTCATTAGCATAAGTGGCCCTGAGATAATGAGCAAGTTCTATGGAGAGTCAGAGGCGCGTCTACGCGACATCTTCAAAGAAGCTAAGGAAAAATCCCCGACCATTGTCTTTATTGATGAAATCGATTCCATTGCTCCAAAGAGAGAAGAGGTTACAGGTGAAGTTGAGCGACGAGTAGTAAGCCAATTACTATCACTGATGGACGGTCTAGAAGGCAGAGGGAAAGTAATAGTCATAGCGGCAACTAACCGACCCAATGCTATCGACCCAGCCCTTAGAAGGCCCGGCCGATTTGATCGAGAAATAGAGATCAAGGTTCCCGACAAGAAGGGAAGATTACAAATCATCCAAATCCACACACGCCATATGCCGCTCGTGTCTGATGTCGACCTCGAAAAGCTTGCTTCGGTCACACACGGTTTCGTAGGTGCCGACCTTGAATATCTGGGGAAAGAAGCTGCCATGAAGACACTACGTAGACTTCTGCCAGAGATGAAACTAGAAGAAGAGAAGGTGTCACCGGACTTTCTAAACAAGCTCACAGTCACCATGGAAGATTTCGAAAATGCACTACGCGATATAATGCCATCAGCCATGCGCGAAGTGTACCTTGAGACTCCTGAAGTAAAATGGGAGGATATTGGTGGTCTGGAGACTATAAAGAAAGAGTTACAGGAAGCGGTCGAATGGCCACTGAAGTATCCCGACCTCTACAAGAAGCTGGGTTACAACATGCCCAAAGGAGTTGTCTTGTACGGGCCTTCAGGCACAGGTAAGACATTACTGGCCAAAGGTGTTGCCACGGAAAGCGAAGCGAATTTCATCAGTGTAAGAGGGCCTGAGCTGCTTTCCAAGTGGGTAGGCGAGTCCGAACGTGGTATACGTGAAGTATTCAGAAGAGCACGACAAGCTGCCCCTTGTATAATCTTCTTTGATGAAATTGATGCAATAGCCCCTATCCGTGGAATGAGCGGCGATAGCATGGTAACAGAAAGAGTGGTAAGTCAGCTGTTGACAGAACTAGATGGAGTTCAAACCCAGGCCGGCGTCGTTGTTCTTGCTGCTTCGAATCGATTAGATATTGTAGATCCTGCACTCTTGAGGGCCGGGAGGTTTGACAAGTTCTTGACCGTTGGCCTTCCAGATCGCGATGCACGAAAACATATACTTGAAATCAACACTAAACAAAAACCCATTATCGCAAGTGTTGACCTAGACCGGATTGCAGACCTAACTGACGGCTTGAGTGGTGCAGACATAGCTTCAGTAGTCAATACTGCAGTATCAATAGTATTGCAAGATTACATATCAAAGTTCCCCTCGCCAGAAGAAGTCACTAAACATTATGACGAGGCCAGTGTCTCCATGCGGCATTTCGAAGAAGCCATAATGAAAGTAAAGACCTCAAGGGAAGGCAAGCCTGCAGAAAAGATCACAGTCCCTTACTATCGTTAGTCAAGCTTTAATTCTTTGATAGAAATATCATGGGATTCCGTGATGGAACTACCGGGATACCGCGGTAGATCTCAGCAATTGCTGAGATCATCCAACGTAGCTGTTGGCGACCTTGTCCAAGTAAGGGTAAGAAATAACGCCTACAAAGGTACTCTTCTTCCCAGGTATGAATATGCGGATGATCACCATATCGCCATCAAGCTGGCCAATGGATACAATATTGGTATTAGTACAAACAATATTGTATTGGTTAAACGAATTCGAAGCGGCAAGGCACCTAGACTTGTTCAAACGCCTCTCTCGAGTATCGATAACAAACTCCCGCGCATAGCAGTCATTAGCACTGGAGGAACGATTGCAAGCAGGATCGACTATAGAACAGGTGGAGTAGTTCCCGCAGTAAGCGCAGCAGATCTCCATTCGCTTATGCCAGAGCTAAACAACGAGGTACGTGTTGAATCAGAAGAAATTCTAAACATTTCAAGCGAAAATGTACGTCCAAAGCACTGGACTCTCATGGCTCAAACAGTCGAGAAACAGGTAGCCACCGGAATGAATGGAGTAGTAATAACTCACGGTACTGATACTATGGGATATTCGGCGGCCGCTCTGAGTTTTGCACTACTCGGCGTCCCCATACCAGTAATATTTGTTGGATCACAACGATCTTCAGACAGGCCATCTTCCGACGCGAATCTTAACCTGGTTGGAGCAGCTAGAGTAGCGTCTCAAGCTTCATTTTCTGGAGTTTACGTGGCAATGCATATTGGACTCGGCGACGATCTGCTTGCCGTCCATCTAGGAACAAGGACCAGGAAGAACCACACTAGCCGGAGAGACGCATTTCAATCCGTTAATTCAGAGATCGCAGCGACGGTGAAAGATAAATTAATTGAAGAGAACAAGTTGAGATTGCCTCGTCGAGGATCAGCCAGTGATTTCCAGGCGAGATCAAAGTTTGATGACAGAGTAGCACTAGTCAAGTATTATCCTGCACTAGACCCAGACTTGTTTGAGTTCCTTATTCAGAGAAGAATCAAGGGCATCATAATAGAGGGAACTGGCCTTGGTCATATCTCGGCTGATCTACATAAGGCAATAAAGACAGCGATCGATAGCGGAATCGTAGTCGGAATGACTTCACAATGCCTCTGGGGCAGAGTTCGCATGACTGTCTATGACACAGGTAGAGACCTGCTCAAGATTGGCGTCATCCCGCTGGAAGACATGCTAGCAGAAACCGCTCTTGTCAAAATGATGTGGGTATTGGGAAATTACAAACGACCAGAGGAAATTGTAAGTACTCTTGTGGACAATTTAGCAGGAGAAATCACCCTTCGTTCTCCTTTGCGTGTAGGGTCGAAATGAAATCGTACGATTCAAAGGAACTTGATGTCAAGGTCGGACTTGAGATACATCAACAGCTCGCAACTCAACATAAACTATTTTGCAAATGCCCGACGTTACAGTCAGCTGAGGTTTCACCTGGTAGCCTCTTTAGTAGACGTCTTAGGCCTAGTCGAAGTGAAATAGGAGAAATTGACCCCGCAGCTAGATTCGAATTCGCTAAGAATAGAACTATCAAGTATCATGGAAGATTAGATTCAGTCTGTCTTGTAGAGGCTGATGAAGAACCGCCACATAGTTTGAATGAAGAGGCCTTAGAGATAGGTCTCCTAGTTGCACTATCCCTAGGTTCGCACATCGTTGATGAAATCCACATCATGCGCAAAATAGTCATAGACGGATCCAATACAGGAGGTTTCCAGAGAACTGTACTCATAGCAAGAGGAGGGGAGCTGAAAATTGGACGACATTCCATTAAGATTCAAGATATTTCCATTGAAGAAGATGCAGCACGACTCTTGAATGAATCCGATGAACTGCGCGAATTTGAACTGGATAGGCTCTGTACACCCCTGATCGAGATCTCAACTGAACCAATGTCATGTACCCCTGAAGAAGTAAAGGACGTTGCGCTAGCCATTGGAAGGCTACTGAGAAGTACAAAAAGAGTCGCGCGTGGAATTGGAACTATAAGACAGGACGTGAATATTTCCGTTGCAGGAGGTCCAGTGGTAGAAGTCAAGGGCGTCCAACAAATAGAACTCATCGAAAAGATACTAAACTATGAAGTTAGCAGACAATTAGCACTAAAGAAGCTTGCGAATGAACTTGCAAAGCGCGACATTACTGAATTGAAGCTTGGCCCTATAATCGACTTGACTAACTGTTTCCATTCCACAAATTCAACCCTCATAAAGAAGATTCTAGGCAGTTCCAAAGAGATCAAAGGGATCAGAGTTAACAGATTCAAAGGACTGTTCAATTTCGAGTCAGAATCAGGGTTCCGTCTAGGCAGAGAGTTGGCAGAAATGGCGCGATTCCATGGTTTAGGAGGAATATTTCACTCTGATGAATTGCCACAATACGGAATCTCTGAACATGAAGTGCAAACAGTCCGCAAAACTCTGCACACAGAAGAACATGACGCATTCTTCCTAGCAGCAGGTGATCCCAAAGTGCTCGTATTTGCCCTAAATGCTCTTCAGGAACGACTTCAACTTGTCGTTATAGGAGCACCGGCCGAAACTCGTGCTACAACTCCAGATGGGACTACAAAGTACATGAGACCAAAACCTGGAGCTGCTAGAATGTACCCAGAGACAGATCTCCTCCCCATTGAGATCCAACAGACTCTTCTATCCAAACTCAAACGTTCTGTGCCTCAACCTTGGGAGAAACAATTAGCAAACTATTCTTCGCGTTATGGGTTATCTCCAACCCAAGCTCAGAAGATTTTTGACTCTGAGGACGCCAGCTTGTTTGAAGAAATAGCTAGACTCACTGCCATAGCACCGAGTATCGTGGCCGCTACAATTACTGAGACAATGAAAGATCTTTCACGAAGGGGCCTGAACATGGAAAGATTGTCATCTGCGATCATCATAGAGCTATTCACCAGTCTAGACAAGGGACTCTTCGCCAAAGAGGCCATTTCAGAAATACTTGCGGTCATCGGGAATGGAAAAGCGAACGATATTGGAGAAGCTATATCTCTACTGCAGCTTCATCAACTAGAGACAGGCGAGCTTCAACAAATCCTCGAAGACGTCTTCTCCAAAAACATAGGCATTGTACAAGATAAGAGAGAGGCAGCATTCTCCATCTTGATGGGAATGATTATGGCAAAATCCAGAGGAAGAGCTGATGGTGCACTTGTCAGCACTTTGTTGAAGAAGAAATTGACAGAGTTTCTCGCCACTTCAGATCAAGTCAGACGATAGTCACAATATGTCTCGAAGGATAATATGAGACAAATTAGAATACATATTAACCGTTTTCACTCTGTAACTCAGGATGACGGTTGAAAATGTGAAGATCCGCGTTAGAGTTGGTGCGAGCGAGGTTGAAGTTGAGGCACCAATCTCAACTCTAGAGAAAGCACTATCACTCGTCCCCAGTATAGTTCAACAGTTACCCCCTTCTTCGGAGCAAATCGGACATAACACTGGTGGAAACGCGGAATCGTCTAGAGGAGAACCTCTTCGATCAGATCACTCCAACAAAACCGAATTACCTGAAATCCAAGTGAAACGTGACGACTCATTGACAGATGTAATAGCGAAGATCTTCAAAGAACAATGGGGTCGAAGGCCTAGAAAGCTAATCGATGTCCGCGATGCGCTGGAGTCCTATGGACTCATCTATCCAAAACAATCAGTCGCAGTTGCATTATTACGATTGGCCCAGTCTGGAACGCTTCGACGTTTTAAGAGTGATGGAGAATTTGTGTACACTTCTTCAACAAGTCTTGCAAGAGAGACCACTAGTCATGAAAGTATTAATCTCACAGTCTTTCCTGAATCCCAACTTAGTGGGAGTAGATAGTGACTGTCAAATAAATCTTCGTTGAACGTGACAATTTCATACGGTACAATGAGAGCAGAATTCTCAGGAGATGCGGAAGAAGTACTTGCTTCTGTCAACACATTTCTTACAAAAGAGATTCCAGGTATAGATCTGGCACGTAGTATCTTTGTCAACTATTCGCTTACGGAATTAGTCCAGATGTTTCCTGAGACTATCAAAATGACTCCAGAAGGTCCACGAGTGTGGGTCGCCAATAACAAACTCAGCGATAAGGAAGTCGTAGGGCTACAGCTAATAGCTGCAAAGATTGGTCATGGAACTGGACGGTCACACACTTCCGCCATGAGCCTGTCCGAATTACAGAGCGCTACGAGCCTAAATCCAAAATCAATAAGCTCCCGCTTGAGTGAGCTGGTAAAGATACGATATATAGAAAAAGAAGCGAGTGATACAGGAATACAATATCGAATAACTACCCAGGGAATACATTGGTTAAATGCCGCAATCTCAAAGAAAACCAAACGACCTCAACAAACCTAATGCGTAGTCAAGATATGGACGGACGTTTCTGAACGTATCTATAATTACGTATCACTCCCGAGCGAGTCAACACACTCTCTCTTACTAGGTCAGTCAAAGCATGCGATACGGCAGTCCTGTCGTAGTGATAACCTTTCCTTGCCAACTCTTCATGAACTTCGCCCAGAGTACGTTCTGAGACAAACCATCCCTCAGAATATAGAGCAAGTGCAAGAGATCTGCAAGTAGACGCCCGTACGGTCTTATCCCTCACCATGGACGCCGTACTCTCTTCAGGTTCTGCAACTTTCATAGCATCCAGAACATCAGAAATAGCTTGTTTCACCTGGTCTTCTCTAGCAGCTATCTCCACTTCCCAAGTTCCTCGTTTTAGCTTCACGTGAACGAGGTTATGCTCGCTTTCCGTAACTTATTGCCTCCACATATTGCTCATGTTGCACAATCCTTATATTGCGCATTATAAGTGACCATGATGTTGAACAACATGAACAATGACTTAAACTTTCTTTCAAGCATACAATCAGTTAGAGGGTTACCAAGGGCCCCGCTAGAAGAAGCCGCACAATTGTTAGCTACTACCATGGCCTATGGAATTGATAGGGGTAGAGGGAAGAAAGTCACACTATCTGATGATTCAGGAATTCGTTTTCCTATTCCTTCGTCTTTGAGATTGAGATTCGACGAGGATATAGAACCAATAAACGCGCCATGGAAAACCAAACTGCTAGTAGGACTTGATTCCTCCTGCATTCGCTTAGCTCAGGCTGATGATGGGGCCTTCTATTCAGTCAAAATAGCTGCAATAGGCGCCTGTGGCAGCGAGTTATCAGGCTACCTTGTTATCGGACCACTTCTAATGTACATTGACGAGACCAATGCCAAGACTCTGATTAAGGAAACAGTCGCAGCAGGACTCCCTGCCGCCATCCTAGTCAATAACAACAATCTGCTTGAGAGACTTATCCGGATCATTTCTGAAAGAGTTGTAACTCAAGCCTTAGTCAGTTCTCTTGAAGAATCACTTGTCCTGATAGATGGGTGCCTTAGACCATCCCTCATGGAACCAAGAGTAGCCAGCATCTCAGCGATATCAAGAACAGCAAGAGAAAGAGGAAATGAAATCATAGGTATTTCCAAGGGTACTCAGATCAGAATTCTAGCCAATTGTATTGATAGACTGTGTTCTTCTTCAACAGCACCGTCTTTCATTGAGGTTCCCAAGCAAAAAGCAACTCTGTCACAAAGGATCGCTGAAAGAATATTTGTCGTCAGGTTTTCTCGAACGCCAATTGCCTATAGGGTAGACATACCCTTCAATGTTGGTCGGAGTGAACGTGGAATCCTCTCCGAAATTGTACATAACGATGATTTGTCATCAGGCTATCCGCAGACGCTCCGTCTTGCTCACCATAATTCACTCTTTGCTAGATCTGAAATAATGTCACTTCGTACATGCATGAGACGTGATTTTGGGGTTGAACCACAGCCGTCACAACCCATACGTCCTACTGCACTAGGTTACCTAGCCTCAATAGGTCGTTCTGGTGTTAGTCCATGAAAGTATTAACCAAGGATTCTGACAGCATTTCTATCCTTGCCTTCCCAGATGAGAAAGTCACTCTAGGAGATTACCTTCTAGTACATCAAGTTGGACAGAGAGAATCGCTGGTTCTTCAAGTATACGAAGAGGGTTACCTGGAATTAAATTCTGTTACTGAAGAGATCATTCGTGAGGAGCTCCTTTCGATTTCGGGCGAGGGCATACTTCATGATCCGCATGATGTCGGTCATGTCTCCAGAATCATCAGAGATCTTCGAGTCTTAGGGTGTAAGACTCGTGGAAGCATCGTAGAGAATGGATCGTTTTCTATGGGGTCGATCTGGCTTCCATCTAGAGCTGAATCAACAATATCACGCCTCTCAACACACAACTTACTGAAAGCCAGTGGCAGAAAATTGGGACATAAGATCGACATTGGAACCACAGTAGGTGAACATGGATTCTCCATCAATGCAGAAGATCTAGATGGATGTCTAAGCATCATAACAGGAAAAAAGGGATCAGGTAAATCACATCTTGCGAAGCTTCTCGCTAGCCAGCTTGTTGAACATGGTGCCTACGTCTTCGTCTTTGATGTGAATGATGAGTACCATGCGCTAGAACCAGAAACAATTGAAGGCGAATCCAAGGTGATCCGATGGAAACCTGGTGACTCGCTACGATTTACGATGCCATATATCGGAAGATCCTCGATCTCGAATTTATTGTCTAATGTTCTAGAAACTCCGGGCGTATCACTCAGAGAATTCCTCCGAATTTGGGATAACCTGGAATCCCAAGACATGCTATCTTTGAGTAGATTTGGTGATGCAATACGAACATGGAAATGTAATGAATTTGTGCGAGAGGCCCTTTCCAGCAGATATTATGCGCTATTGGGCTCGCGGCTTTTCATAGATAATGACGACAATGCAGTAACTATAGAAGAGTCCATTGCCGACCATCCTAGAGGTGGACTCTTCTGCATATCATTGAAGCGACTAGGGCACTCTGCTAGGAGACTGACGATTGAGACAATTCTAAGTAAAGTTCTGGAGCTCCTTGAAAGGTCAGCAATTCCGCCAATTTTCCTCTTCGCTGAAGAAGCACAGTTGTATCTCAGAGAAACATCATGGGACGATTTAGTTACAAGGATGCGTCATTATGGAATATTCACCACGTTCATCACAAATCAGCCCGACGCATTAAGAAGCAATGTATACAGACAGGCAGATAATATTTTCCTGTTTAATTTTACTAATGAAACGGATCTAGATTCTATTTCTAATGCTTCAACTGCAGATAGAGATACTCTCAGAGCCATCGTCAAGACACTACCCACCAGAAGCTGCGTCGTGTTGGGACGAGCTGTCAACGAGCTCCCTATAGTCACCCGTGTCTCATCGCTTGGGCTCACCGCACTGGGCGAAACTCGACTTTTCTTCAACGACAGAACTAAAACACCTCAGTTACTCTTGGCAGTCCCCGAAACAAACGATAGTCAAACTCGTCTCTCTATCAAATAGCTTTGATTAACCAGTCAGCATGAACAAGAATTAAATTCGTCAGAAACACATTTTGTGGCGTTGGAGTCAGACCCAAATCAGCCCTCAGCCAAGATTGCTGGCAGTGTGGTCCTCAGCGATAGCCCAGGCTTGGCATTGAAAAGGTGGAGAGGAAGACTTCGAATCAAGCAGGTGTCATTGGCTGAACAGATGAACATCGCTCCATCCGTTCTGAGTGACTACGAAAGTGGTCGAAGGTTATCACCAGGGACTACATTCGTTAGGAAATACGTAGAAGCTTTGATTGACTTGGACCAAAGACAGAA
Organism: Thaumarchaeota archaeon UBA141; assembly: GCA_002495315.1. GTDB lineage: Archaea > Thermoproteota > Nitrososphaeria > Nitrososphaerales > UBA141 > UBA141. The sequence continues at coordinate 7,195 of DAEN01000067.1, read as the reverse complement.
TAAGTTACTTGAACGATTCTTTGATACCCTAGACATATCAGCCATAATCGACATAAAGGAGTTCAAGCATGAGATAAAGGCAAAGACCCTAATAGAGTCTCTAAAGGGCAGAGTTCTGACACGCAATGATAATCAAAATGCTAACATTTACGGCTACACAGTCATCGATAGCATAAAGGCGATTTATTCTCTTTCAGGCTGGAATTTCTACCGGATCTTTGGAGGTACTACTGAAAGAGCCTTGGTCTTCACTAATGTAGGCCAGGGGCGGTCCCCATTGGTAGCAATACGCGTCTCCCAGTTCAAGCCTCGAATGGTAGTTCTTCATGGGCCTTCGGGAGTCGATAAACTCGCGACCGACCTTGCTCAACGCGATGGAATTATTCTGGTTCTCTCTAAACTTGAAAATGGAGACGAAATATCCAAAATACTATCACGGATTTGAGTAAGAGGTAATCACCGGTGGCTAACTACCCCCCATACCCGCTTCTATCCCCCCTTTCTAGTCCAATGTAGTAAGATGGAACAATAGCTGCGTGGTGAATTTCACTGCTACCGCGGTGGGAGCCCTAACTTAGCGAATGCTACGATATTTGGTTTAAGTTTCTATCGACAAATTGTACCAATAAGGTTCGCAGGTAACTAAGAGTACGCCAATAGAACACGCAACTTGTCAGATAATTCGGTCAATGGTACTCTAGATTGTTCCATTGAGTCCCTGTATCTAATCGTAACTGTTCCGTCTGACAAAGTCTGATGATCTACAGTGATAGCAAATGGAAAACCTGCTTCATCTCCGCGCCTGTATCTCCTCCCTATTGAACCCGACGCATCATAAAAACATGAAAAATCGACGCATAGTTGTCTATATACTGATTGTGCCTGTTCGGGAAGCCCGTCGCGTGTGATTAGAGGAAAAACTCCTGCCTGAATTGGTGCCAGAAATGGCTTCAAGCCAAGAACCACACGTTGTTCTTCCTCACGAAAGTTGTGCTCCAGTATAGCGTAGAGACTTCTGTCTACACCCATAGATAGTTCGAAAACATGAGGTGTCACCTTATCCAAACCATCCATTACGCTAATGTCTCTCTTGCTAACCGCGGAATGACGACTCAAATCATAATCTCCCCGGTAGTTGCAGGCTACAAGCTCGAGCCACCCTATGCTCGTCTCTACCTCAAAATCAAACCCAGACGAAGAATAGAAAGCCCGCTCCATCTTGCCGAGCTCTCGGAATCTTGCTCTATTGAGATCTACACCAGTTGTTCCATAGAATTTCTGCAACAGGGCAAGATAATAGCCTGCGAGTCTATTAGGTAATATATTCGCATCCACGAAATCCGCACAGCGTTGTACAACCTCAGTTCCGTCAGCTTTCTTAATTCTTAGCACAGTATCCTTCTCAGCGTCAAATTTCTCGAATTTTGTGTCATTTTCCGGATTGAAGAAGATTTCAATTTCTGCCTGATAGAACTCGCGGAGTCGAATTATACTCTGACGCGGAGAAATTTCATTTCTAAAGCTCTTCCCATGTTGCGCGATAGCGATCGGAAGTTTGCACCTCATCACCTTGAAGAGTCGAAGGAAGTCAACGAAAATGCTCTGGCATGTTTCTGGACGAAGGTAAGCGTCATCGTTTCCAGCCCCTATTCCCAACCTGAACATCATGTTGAACAAACGAATAGTGTCTAGCTGTCCCCCACAAGAGGGACATTTGACATTATGTCGATCAATGAGATCCTGGTATTCAGATTCACGAAGACCTTCAGGGATAATTTCCCGAGTATGTTTTTCTAACAATTTGTCTATACGAGTTGCAGACTTGCACTGCTTGCACGTTGCTATGGGATCAGCAAAACTCTCTAAATGACCTGAAGCACGGAAGACACTTGCAGGCATTATCTGCGATCCCTCCATTTCGATCATTCCATCGCGTCTGATCAGCTCCCTCCGCCATAGGTCTACAAAGCGATTCCGCAGTCCGAGCCCCAGGGGACCTGCTTCCCAGAAACCTGCCGGTGCATCAGAATATATTTCGGAACTAGGGAAAAAAAACCCTCGTTCCAGGAGAAGTTTCATTACTGATTCGTATTCCATATGTGATCATCTTCTACAGTAAGAGTACAGATCATCAGAAAATTCATTGAGTGTCAATAGCAAACTTATAGCCATACTGAATAGTATCAGAGTCCCCATTAGATGCAACCTTACGGAAAACAGCCTTCACTCTACTCCCTATCTTTATAGCGTCTTCCGAACAATCGACAATCTGAGACAGGACCTTCACCTGGTTCTCGAGTTGTATTATGGCCAGGATCATCGGCGCATGGGCTTCAAACCTTGTCATGGTTTCACGCAGTACAGTATACGTGACGATATTTCCAGTTTTGGGCATTTCTTTTTCCTGGATATCGCGGGAGCTACATATACGACAGACGAAAACCGGTGGAAAGTGTTCCGCCCCACATCCTTTACAACATGAGCCTAAGAGACGATAATAGTTATTTCTCCTACGCCAGTACGATATAGCAGTCAATCATCCATCCTCCGAAGGAGATGTACTGCTGTGGTTGTGTCAATACCCCCCATGTTGTGAGTCAACCCAATTTTTGGATCCTGCACTTGGTTAAGCTTTGCCTGTCCTGTTAATTGCAAATACGCCTCACAAAACTGATAAACTCCCGTTGCGCCTACAGGATGTCCTCTTCCCTTAAGTCCACCAAAAGTGCCTATGGGAAGTTTTCCCTCCAGATCAAAGTCACCACTAGTTCCATCCACAGCTGCATGGCCACGCTCAGAAAAGCCCATCGATTCAAGAGCCAATGCGACCACCACTGAAAAGGCATCGTGAAGCTCAACAAAGTCAATATCGGACAAAGTCAATCCGGCCTTTTCTATAGCGTTCTGGCAAGCTTTCCTTGTTGCCGAAAAGTCAACCATATCTTCTCTTTCATAGAAGCTAAAACGGTTAGTAGCAACAGAAGATGACACAAGCTCCGCTACAGGAGATTTACAATCCGGAAGAATATTCTCCCCCACCAAGACCGTTGCCGCTGCTCCATCCCCCACTGGTGCACAATCCAGAACCCTCACTGGATCAGAGACAGGAAGAGACTTTGCTACATCCTGTGGAGTTATTGTCTTCCTGAATTGAGCGTGGTCAGCGGTCGTGGCGTTTCTATGTGCCAAGACTGGGAACGCAGCCAGAGACTCTAGACTAACAGAATATTTTTCAAGATATAGACGAGTAAGCATTGCATTCAGGGAAACAAAGCTTGCCCCCAAGAATTGAGTATATTCTGCATTCTCAGCCATAGATAGAGCTCGTGCAACTTCACCAGGTTCGATATCTCGCATTTTTTCCACTCCCACAACTAGGACAGAATCAGCTTCACCAGACTTCACAAGGGCATTTGCAGCGTTCAAGGCAACACCACCTGAAGCACACGCCCCTTCCACTTTGTATGCAGGAGTACCTGACAGACCCAATGTGTCAGCTATCAGAGCACCCAGATGCTCCTGTCTAGAAGAGACAGCCGAGAACATATTGCCGACTATTATGAAATCAGGGACAGTTATTCCTGACGACTTTAGACTCTTCACAGCTGCTTCCTCCGCGAGATCCACTAGAGATTTTGTCCAATGGTCACCAACTCTGGTAAATCCTACACCTGCAGAGAAGACTTTCATGAGTAATCTATCTCTGGAGTTTTCCTCTAAACTTGGTGTACAGCGAATAATCGATATTCGTCCCTTTCGCAATCATCTGCTTGAGTGTAGTAATTCCCGTCCTTTTCTCTGCAATGGGTCCCAACGCCTCGAGATCGAAGGCATCACTACCTGCACCTGACCCAAAAGATACAAGGAGAATACGATCGCCCGGCTTTGCTTCGTCAAGAACAGCGACTAGTCCGAGTGGCGAACTAGCTGCATATGTGTTTCCAATCAGAGGATTCAAGAGTCCTGTTTCAATCTGAGTGGAACTAAAGCCTAGGCGACGAGCAGCTTCCACAGGGAATCGAGGATTCGGTTGGTGGAAGACAGCATATTCAAAATCAGCTGGCTTCAGATCGAATTCTTTGAAGAGTTGTTTCGTTGCAGTTTCGACGTGATGAAAGTATGCTGGCTCGCCTGTAAAGCGTGATAAGTGACTAGGATACATCTGAGTCGACCGGCGCCAAAAATCCCCTGTGTCCGTCACGTATGAAGTGCTACCTCGAATCTGCAATATGCAATCTTCATCCTTCCGTCCAATCACAAATGAGGCCGCCCCGCTACCAGCAGTATACTCTAATTCGTCGCCGGGACGTGATTGTGCCGTATCAACAGCTACAGCTAACCCTCGGTCCATCATTCCAGAACCTACTAGTCCACTCACAACCTGGATTGCTTCTGTTCCAGCCTTACATGCAAATTCGAGATCTGCAGCTAGGGTGGTGTGTTGACCGAGCGCCTGAGCCAGAATGGTGCTACTTGGCTTGACTGCATATGGTTTTGACTCCGTACCTACTAGAATAGCCCCCAATGACTTTGCAGAAGCCATTAACATAGCCTTTCGAGAGGCCTCCACTGCCATTGTGATTGCGTCTTCATCAAGGTAAGCCACCGCCTTCTTGGTGTTTGGTCGTTCTGCGCCTCCCTTCCAGACTCGGGCGACTTCTGAAGATGGCAATCTATAGTGTGGAATATAGGCACCGTAACCGATGATGCCCGTAGGGACGGATGTCCTCAATGGTCAACCTCCAGGTTGTATCAATTTTGCTAATAAATAGTCCGATTATGAGTAATTAATCTGAAAAATATTGGTCTCGAGTCTTCATTAAACTGCCTTAAGCTGCTTCACTACGGGTTGTCTAGATTTCTGAAGAACTCTATACCCACAGATGCACTTGATTTCCGGGAGCCGCGTAAGTTGTTCAGCCGTCACTGGAGTCCCGCAACGGACACATTCATAACTGACTCCTCCAAAGCCACTATCCTGCTCTGATTCCATTAGTAAGTCAGAGCAATACCCTAGCATATTTGAGGCTTGTCCCATGCAAGCTCCGAAAATGGTATTCTCAAACACATACTTGAGTCTGTTGTAAGGCTGATCAGCTTGAACGGAAGCGGTTAACTGCCACCATATGAAGAAGAATTTTCAGCAGAGGAGGGATCTCTAGTATTGAGATCTTTGATTGCCCTTGAGATCTTTGCCTAAACAGAAAAGGTACTTCAGATATCGACATTCGTCCTCGAAGGAAAACAGTAAGACTTTCTATTTGATAGGCAAAACCCTGAGATCGAAGAGGATGATTAATGAGAAGAACAACTGCTTTCCTGCTTAAGGCACGATAGCCGCTCGTAGAATCATGAACTCCAACACCCGCAGCCAGCCGCACTAGAAGGTTAAACCCGAGACTCAAAACATACCTTATACGCGACCATCCAGTCGAACCGCCTTCCTTCACGTATCTGGACGCTATGACCACATCTTGTCCTTTGGCCACCTGTGATACTAGTTCTCGGATCGTGGACGGTGGATGGGAGAAATCTGCATCCATTTGAATGAAAACATGATATTGTGGATCAGAAATTAATCTCCGAAATGCGTCGATATAAGCAGAGCCTAGTCCACTCTTCTGTGGACGCTTGAACAACAAGAGGTTTTTGCATTTCCTCTGGATCTCTGTCACTAGATCCGCGGTCATATCTGGACTGTTGTCATCAACAACTACAACAACGCCTTTCATGGATGTAGAATTAAGCTCGTCAAGTACCGCCGGAAGGAGCTCAGTCAGGTTTCCTCTTTCATTATAAGAAGGAATGACCACCGCGACCTTAGTACTTGGCAACCCCTCCTTTCCAAACGCATAGTGAGAGGATGGATTCGCAGGCATTACTACTCCACACCATCGACACACTGTCGAGTTGAGAATTGTCGATTATCCTGACTCAAGATATCTCCTCATTTAAGACAGTAATTAGAGTTCCAGACTGAGGTAAAATCAACTTCATAAAGAAGGATCAAAATCACGGTGATCTCTATTGGAACGGTGTAAGCAGATCTTGGCGCTTGAGGAAATGCGTCCTAAGTGGCTCAAGTATTGGCGTGATACTTCGTGCAACCGCTTCCTTAAGGTCAGCTGGATGAATCTCATGCTTCAGATATGATTCTTGCATCTCCTCGTAGTTAGTGAAAGTCACGTCTCCGCCGAACTTGTCCGGCCTTTCTATATGGAACTCGCGTTCCTCGTGAAAAATCAGATGCCGCGCGTATTCCAGAATTGGATTGTCTTCAATTATCCCCTCAGGACACCATGCGCCCTTGATCTTATTCCGTATGGATTCTGCATCATCGTGGATGAAAATACAATTCTTGGGATTCGACTTGCTCATCTTGCTTGAGACGCGGAGATCTAAGCCTTTATCCTCGTCTAGACCCAAAGCCTCAGGGCGCCCAAGTCCAGGGAGAAGATGGTGATGAATTGCGACTGGTGGTTGCCAACCCAGCTTTGGGAATACCTCCCTTGCGAGCATATGCACTTTTCTCTGATCCATTCCTGCATGTAC
>DAEN01000067.1:0-331 GCA_002495315.1 Thaumarchaeota archaeon UBA141 | reverse complement strand
TCTCTGATCCATTCCTGCATGTACCAAATCCAGATCGAGAGCTTTGATGTCAACGGCTTGCATGGATGGATATAGATATTGGGAAAAGTCTAGGGACTCTTTAGTAGTCCGTCCCATTATGGTCAAACAACGGACAGTTCGAGCTAGAGTGATATTTTTGGAAAATCGAATAATATTTCTCCAATATTCGTCATTGTTTTGATATAGTTCAGAACCCTGAACTATTTTCACACCAGGGCAGAAGAGTCTGAATGCCTCTTCATAGTATTTAGCTGCAAGTTTTATCAAATTCCAATCCCCGTTGAATTTCTCGTTGATGAAAGTGTGCCAG
>DAEN01000010.1 GCA_002495315.1 Thaumarchaeota archaeon UBA141 | reverse complement strand
TGGGCAGGATGACCAGTTATCCCACCAGGAACTTGGATTGCTCCAAGTAAGGTAGGCAACAACAGTGCTGCAAAACCCGCTAAGAAAGAGTGACGATGAGAACTTAGGCCTCGGTACCAGGCCACTGAAACAGGCCTATGTGGAATGGTAACTCCGTCAATCTCGATCGTAGAACCAATAGTAGCCGCTTCCCCCATTTCTCTGGCAATCCGTTTAATCGTCTCGGCCGGTATGGTAGTTATTCCTGAAACGAATTCTGGCGTGTATTTTTGGACATGTTCTTTCAGTAGTTGAAAGCCAGGTTTGCAACGTTTATCACCGATAAGGAACTCTCCTTCCAGAGCGTAGTCGTCTACAGATTGATCGAATGGAACTGCTCTCTGATTGGTCACATCATAGACAAGCGGTTTTTGCGTCTTGCTATCCCTGAGATACTGGCCGTCGCCACCGACTAGATATGGAGCATTAGTCTTATTCTTGACGAAAACGCGATCGTAAATACCATATTCATTGATCAACAAGTTGACCAGAGCCAAAATGAAAGCGGCATCAGTTCCAGGTCTAATTGGAACCCATTCCTCTGCCCGTGAGGCAGCATAACCGCACATGGGATCTACAACAACGACTTTTACCTCAGAGGGTCGCTTCTCTGCAATACTGCGGGCCATATTCATGACATCGTAGTTTATTGCAGAACCGGCTTGTGAACCTATGAGAAGAAAGTATCGTGCATACTCCCCATCAGGGAAGATTTCAAACGTTGCGGTATTCAGATATGATGGAGGGTGGACAGCGTTTCCGCAGTAAACTGGTGCAGATAAAGGCATTATGAAAGCATCTGCACCTTTGGCCCAACAAAATGTTGCACCCTGAACAGTTGCCCAATGGTCAAAGGTCGTCAGGAGGATCCGGTTAGATCCAGCCAGTCGAACGTTGAATAACTCTTCAGAGTTTTTCGATGACAACGATCTTGACGCGTCTAGAGACTTTCTCAATTTCTCAGCAACTATCGCAATTGCTTCGTCCCATTGAATTTCCTTCCATTTTGGATCGATTCCTAATCCCTTTTCGGGGTTAGTTCGGAGCAGAGGGCGCCTAATTCGATTCGGTGCATTTAGATCAATGTGAGCTGCTAGTCCTTTGGCACACAAATGACCTCTATTCCTGGGATTCTCTGGATCGCCCTCAACTTTCACAACTTTGCCATCCACATTATGAGCGAGTATGCCACAAAAGTTTAGGCACATAGTGCATGCAGATCTATATACACCATCATGACTGGGAAAGAATGAAGGCAGCTCGCCCGCTCTGTCTTCGGCGGACATGTTAATCTGCAGTGCATCGACGTATTTGGTATAAAGATGTTGAAGAAACCAGGTCGTGGTTTAGAAGAGTAAGAGATATTATGACTTCTGATCGAGTAACAGTCACTCTTCCATAAGCGAACCAAATCTTCTAGGCGAAGCGAATGGGGTTTTTGTGATTCTTAGGAGGTTCCAAAAAGTTGCCTGATTGCTTGAAATCACAGGTTTTCTAAACTTCCTCTCCAATGAGACAAGAACGTCGGCGGTAGCCAACCCTGTACAGCTGATAAACATACCATCTGAGCCGGAACAATCCACAGCTATGGCATTTTCATATACCAACTCAGATGGCACATTTGGAATCAATAGTCTTTTCCTATTCATACTGCAAATTGAGATCACCTCAATACCGCTTTCTTCGAGAAATTTCTTCTCTTTTCGATTTTCCATCTCCCCATAGGGTGTCATGACAGAAAGCCGTCGAATGTGTAACTTCCTGAGCGCAGCCAGGACTGAGCTAATAGTCGTGGTCGAAGGCACGCCAGAGAGCTTCTGAATCAGATCAGTTATCTTCACATCTGAACCGTGTCCTTCATAAAGACCTCCCATAGTGCATGCCAACGCGATGCCTTTTACTGATGTGTGAGCTAGTTTCTTCGTCTCTGTAGGAATATCTGCTAGAAAGACCTGGTACCGGTCCCTCCTTCCCCTCGGAAACATAACTCTGGACGCATGTATCGTACACCATTTGGGAGCCATCAGATTAAACTCCGCTTCTACAGTAGTATTCACAGAGGGTACCAGTACCCCAAGCCTCGCCATGCGCGAGGACATCAGATCACTCCATGGTTCAGTTCGACATTCATAATTAGGTTTCACCAAATTAATCTGTAGCTAGTACAAGTAACTCCCCGCAGAAAACGCATGATGGATTTCACGTCGTTTTGGGACTACGGGTAAAGCTAATAATAAACGCCATCGAATTGCTTGTGTGGGCTTCTACACTGGCCTCGTTCGTCCAATTCTCTTTATGATGAATGCAGAGACGACGCATGAGCTGGGGAAGTGGTTTTTCAAGCAAGAATACCTGTGGAGTCTATCTAGGAGCTACCTGAAATTCCAGGATGAGGTTCTTCACACAACGGTCGGAGGGGTGAATCTAAAGAGTCCTTTTGGACTATCCGCAGGCTGGGATAAGAACTGTGAACTCATAGCCAGTATGTCGAACATGGGATTCGGCTACCTTACGCCCGGCACTGTGATGCCTCATTCGAGGGAAGGCAATCCCCGTCCTCGAATAGTGAGGTACGCTAAGAAGCAGTCTCTAGGCAATGCCTTAGGACTCCCGAGTGAAGGTGTCGAACGTGCTCTAGAGAGACTTAAGCACAAGAGTTCCTCAGTGCCAATATTTCCTAGCATAGGAGGGTACACTGTAGAAGAGATCGATAGGAGTCATTCCTTGCTTGAACCCGAAGTAGACGGTATCGAGCTTAGCCTACGATGCCCGAATGTCTACGACAAGGAGGCAAGCTTCATGGAACCGGAGAATCTTTCGCAATTACTTTCCCGTATCAATGATCACCGTAAGAAGGCTCTATTTGTTCGAGTACCGTCATATCATAACCCCAAGGATCGTGAGAACAGACTCGATCTGATCGATGTGTGTTTGAAGAATCACGTAGATGCCCTCACACTTTCCGGAACAAGAAAGATCGAGGAGAAGAACGTCTCAGTGGATTTCGTTAACCTTACAGGCAAAGATATCCTATCGGACTCTATTCGAATTGTTCATGACATCTATAAAGCAACAGAGGGTAAGATCCCCATCAAATCCTCCGGAGGTGTGTTCACCGCCAGGGACGCATTCCGCATGATAAAGGCTGGTGCAAGCACCGTTGAAATTCTGACTGCCCTTGTATACGAGGGTTGGAGCGTTGTAAGAAATCTCAATCGAGGTCTAGCCAATCTCTTAAGAGAAGAAGGATACACTTCCCTGCAGGAAGCCCGCGGCGTATTGAAAACGATCGCTGCATAGACTCTTAAGCAAACGACAAAATAGTCATTGAAAAGTACTGAATCGATCAAGGAACTACGTAGTAGCTGTCTCTTCAGGTGGTGCAACGTTACGGAAGAATGTGTAATACATTCCCGCGCTCACAAATTGGAAGATGGAACCTATGACAAATGGAAGTGCCAATAATGACTGTGTGAAGAGGTAACCGGCAGGTACGGGACCTCCTACAGTGGCTAGACGCTTGCTCATACTCACAACTCCTGCAACAGAAGCTCGCTCATCTGGATCGATCACAGCCATGGTGTAGGATTGTACTAATGGAACATCCATCGATGAGAAGAACCTGCCCAAGACGAATAGAGCCGCAGCTATTGTAAAGGTAGGAGTAAAGGGAAGTGCCAGAGGGAGAAGAATTGCTGGGAAACGACTCAAGACGGTAGCATTAACAAGCCCCATCTTTACAGCCACTCTACCCGCAACTAGCAAGCCGAGCGCGTTAAGAATTTCTCCAGCGGCGAAGACCGGCCCAAGAGTAAGAGGATCCATCCCAAACCGGGTGAAGAAGAACAGAGCAAAGAAAGGTACAAAGAAACCCTCTCCCAGGCCATCTAGAGAGAGCGAAGATGTCAGTTTCAGCATTCTACTATAGGATTTCCTCGACAGTAGACTCTTTGGCTTTGATTGACGGGGTTCCTCTTTTATTCCAAGAACTAAGAAGACTGTGATCACTCCACACATGGTGATGAGCAGGAAGAGTGGTCGATAGGAGTCTACAACTCCTAGGCCGAAAGATCTACTCAAGAGCTCCGGCACAACGCTCAAGAAAGTCCCCAGTGTCGTGAGGATTGCACCTATGAAGAAGAAGGTGCTAAACGTGGTTGTTCTGGATTGATCTTTAACTTTCCCGGCTAGCAACGCTTGTTCTATCGGTGTAAAGGGAGTCTGAGACGGCCCAGCTATTATGCCTGCGACTCCTGCCCCTATGATAAGCGCCATGGGACTGGTCGTCGTACTGTAGGTCACCCCCATCACAATCAAGAAAACACCAGATAGTAGTAGTACCTTCTTCCTACCATATCGGTCGCCAGCGAAACTTGTAAAGACCATTAGTATCGAAGTGATTACAATCTCGACTGCGAAGAGCACTCCGATTTCAAGGGCTGAAAATCCGATTTGATTCAGATAAATTGCTAAAATTACCTGCAGGAATCCGTACAAGAAGCTCCTAGTAGCCCTTAGTCCAAGTAGGAGGCCTTGATCACCATAAAGCCAAGATGGCGCCTTCAAGATCATCTAGAGATGGTATCAACAATTACGTCGGAACGATAAATCTTTCCTGTGTTGCTTGAAGATCCGGGAAACAAAATCACAATCCACATAGGAAGTTCTGTAGAAACAACTTTGGAACTGATTCCACCGACTACGATATAGGTCATCTAATCCTCCGCTCAGTCTCTAATGTTATTACAAGACCATTTGCTATAAGATATAACATTTGTATCTTTTCACTTGCGCAACGTAGTCTAAAGAATAACACAACTTAGAGTAAAGTCATTTTCGTTATTAGACGTCTTTACAACCTAAACGCGTATATACTTCATTATCGCTATTATAGCGAGCTACTACGAAAAAGAAATACATTAATCCAAAAACCGTATATCCGCCAACCTTTGGCTATAATCAGGTAATAATGGTTGAAGGTTCAAGAAAGACATATTATATATCTGGCGTGATTGGATATGATAAGAAAGGAAACATCGCAATAAATGATGTTGTAGAACAGTATGATCAAACCTTAAAGAACATTCAGAATATCCTAAAATCGTTTGGAGGCACATTCAAGGATATTGTAAGGATGAATACATACATAGTTCCCCCTTATTATAATCACAAAGATGCCCTTAGAAAAGTGAGAAACAAGTACTTTAAGAGCGACTTCCCTACAAGTACTATGGTTCAAGTGGCAGGGCTAGCAAATCCCGACTACCTGGTGGAAGTAGAAACCGAAGCAGTTTTGTGATAAGACTCGCGACAGCTAGCGGGCTGCTGAAAGGGTACATTCGAAGTTTCCAGCCATACCTCTAGAAGTGTTATTTACGGCCAACTTCACCATGCCTAGAGATTTGGAAAGACGGTTTGTCGGACAATCCCTAACAGACGCCTCAGGTTTGGGAAAAGTCACTGGAAGAGCCAACTACAGCATGGATTTGCAACTTCCGGGTATGCTATATGCAAAGGTGAAACGGAGTCCGCACCCACACGCTCGGGTTCTGAAAGTCGATGCTACCAAAGCTGCCAAACTAGAGGGTGTCAGAGCAATAATTACACCAAAAAACATCCCCAATGTACGTTTTGGAGCAGTTGTCTTAGATGAACAGGTACTAGCCTTTGAACGAGTACGCTACGTAGGAGAACCAGTTGCAGCAGTAGCTGCTCACTCACTTGAGATTGCTGAAGAAGCACTAGAACTAATTGACGTTGAATATGAGCTGCTTCCCCCAATCTTCGACCCTGAGTCTGGACTCTCTGTTGAAAAGGACAGGGCGCTTCATCCAGAGTTTGAAAAATACTCTGTTCCTGCAGATATCAGGCTGGGATCTATTGGACATGATCCCAAGTTGCCGAATGTTACAGCACATTTCAAGGTGAGAAAGGGAGATCTACAAGATGGCTTCAGGAAAGCAGATGAGATTATCGAAAACCGCTTCACGACTCAAATGGCACAACAAGTTCCCATGGAACCGTACATCTGCCTCTGTAATCCCGATCCAGATGGCAGCGTAACAGTTTACACTTCAACACAAGCCCCGATGGCGGTCAGAAGGCTTCTTTCCCAAGCAATAGCAGTGGGGAGTGAGAAGATCCGTGTGATCACTCCCTATGTAGGCGGTGGTTTTGGTTGCAAGCTTGAAGTAAAGGCAGAACCGATTTGTGCTTTACTAGCCCAACGAGCACGAGCACCAGTCAGACTTCAATTTACTCGAGAAGAGACATTTGCAAATAGCAATGTAAGACATCCATTCACAGTTTACATCAAGGACGGCGTAATGAAAGATGGCCGGGTCGTAGCTCGACAGGTGAGACTCATCTTAGATGGAGGAGCATACGCCGGCCTTGGAATATCAGTCACTAAGAGTTCGATATACGGTGCTAGCGAAGTCTACTTAGTGCCAAATTTTGAGCTCGATTCTTATCGCGTATATACAAACAAACCTCCTGCCAGCGCATATCGGGGCTTTGGGTGTGCCCAAGTAGAATGGGCGATAGAGTCTCAGATGAACGTAATCGCAAAACAGCTAGGAATAGATCCAATCGAGATACGCCGCATCAACATGCTTCGACCAGGCGACGTCACGGTGATCGGTGAAGTTGTCGAGAAGCCGCTTGCAGGCGAATGTATGAATCGAGTCCTCACAGAAATAGAGTGGGACAAGCCGAAGCAGCATTCTATTGGCTCATGGAAGATTGGAAGAGGTCTAGCCATAGGTGCAAAGTATAGCAAGGCACCAACCTACGCATGTGCTGTCGTCAAGATGTGGCCTGAGGGAATCATCGAGGTTAAGACGGGTGCGACAGACATCGGTGGAGGAACATATACAGTCCTCGCGCAGATGGCAGCTGAAGAGTTCCAAATTCCAATCAGCAAGATTAAGATCACATCAGGTGATACAGATATAGCACCATTTGATGAGGGAGCCTATTCGAGTAGGCAGACTTTCAATTCCGGAAAGGCAGTCGTCATGGCCTGTAAGGAAGCCAAGAAAGATCTGTTCGAGAGAGCAGCACGGCTGCTCGACGCAACTCCAGAACAGCTAGAGACTTCAGACGGTCTAATTATGGTAACTGGTACTAGTAAACCACCAATTCCCATACAACAGGTCTTTGCAGATTCGCGCAATGCCGGCTATTTTCTGTATGAAGGCGGAGAGATCTCAGGAAAAGCCACTTCCCGATCTGAAATGTCAGGACTTGACCCAGAAACAGGTCAGGTAAAAGGCGACAGGGCCAACTCCTTTTACATGTACATAGCAACCGCTGTGCAGTTGGCAGTAAATGTTGAGACAGGACAAGTTAAGATTCAAAAGCTTGTCACAGCATCTGACAATGGTAAGGCTATCAACCCAACAATGGTTCATGGACAACTCGAGGGTTGTACTGCCACAGGAATATCCACTGCTCTGTATGAGGAGTTAGTTGTCGATAAAGGCGTGGTCTTGAACCCAAGTTTCATGGATTACAAGGTACCCTCCTCGTTAGAAAGCCTAAGCTCGAATTCTCTCAAGACAATACTTCTCGACATCCCTTATGAGGACGGCCCTTTTGGCGCAAAAGGTGGTGGCGAAGTAGGCATGATGACGCCAACTCCAGCAATAGTCGATGCTATCTCGGACGCTATAGGAATCAGGATCAAGAACCTGCCTGCAACATCTGAGAGAGTGCTCTCCGAGTTAACGAAAACTCAGTAATCAACGAGTCATATCTTTATACGATATGATGGGGAACGTAATAGGAAAGCACGAAAAGGTCTGATTTCCGAGGCGGAAGGAGATCGCGGACTGGTACCTTGACAAGTCCTCAAGAGACGACAGGCCATGGCATAGAGAATGAAAGATACTGCAGACCTCATTATCCCAGCCATGATGGGAACCAGAAGTTATAATCAAGAGTTACACACCCACAGATTGTTGACGGTGAAGTAAAGTAAGCACTGACACCGCAAGGAAAGTCATTGAAAGCCTAGATAGAAACCTGAAGGACGAAGATGTAGGGAACCCTTATTTCGGCGATCCCAACATAAAGCCTCTTCCTCTCAATCTAGATGGCTTTCGTGGCATCCGGCCCGTGAGTTCTCCGCGAAAATTAGCATGCATAGACGGCGGGAATCAAGAGGTAATCGGGGCCCCTAATTTCTCCATACAGGTAAACAGAGTCTACTTCTGCATGTGGAACGGAGTCACCAGGATCCTCGAGAGAGCTATTCCTCGGCGCATCGAGTTCTTTTCAGCAACCTACGCTACGTTCAGGAATGGCGAAATCTACTATGATACGAAACTCTTCCCACCGCTACTGGGAGAAGAAGAGTCACTACCCAACGAGACAGATCTATCCTTCAGCTCAATGGACAAAACGTTGACTTCGGGAAGACAACGGGCCGACATAGCTCGGGTCGCATCAATTGCTAGACGTTTCTCGGAACTAACCTTAGCCAAGCAAGTAATCAAGAAAGAGCTTTCACGCGGAGATATCTTAGTCATGGACGGGACGCTCCAGGCGGCCTTTACGAACGAGTCGAAATATCTCGAGGAACTATATGCAGCTGCTCAGGAAGATGGCGTAATAGTCAGCGGTCTCTCCAAGACGAGCGCTCTCTTCACTGACACTGGACTTTCACTTCTGGGTGCGGTGGATAAGCTCGCTCAGGAGCGGAATTTCAAATTAGAATGGTATTATCCCATAGCCGAATCGAATAGCAAGGACCACGACGTCATGATAATGGTAATGAAGCTCAATACTATCTCTGAAAGAGTATTCAGATTCGAGATCCAGAATGGACAGTTCAAGGCCCTGAGCGAGCTTCAACTCAACGAAATCCTAACGCATCTTGTGACAAACTCAAGGGACACTACCTTCCCCGGTTATCCGTACGGACTCGTCGATGCAGATCGCTTTGCTCGAGTCTCATTTGACGAGATAGAACATTACAGGACAATCCTTCTATCCCAGATAACGAGTCTCGGAAAATGGGAGAAGTTCGCCAGACACATAAAGGCAGGAGATGCTCATAGCATACTCAATCTTCTGATAGGGTGACATGCGATGGAAGAATTAGACGTAGTAGGTCAAGTAATCGCTGGGAAGGTTGCCAGCATCTTCATTCGTGAAAAGAGCGATAAAAACATCGAGCTTGGAGATCTGCTCGTTGCAGGACAAGATGATCACGACTATCTTCTCTTGCAAGTCTTCAATCTTCTCTATGGGAGCCAGATTCCTCAGCTTAGTCGCGAGCTTTCTGCAGGATTGAAGCTCGAAGGCTATGGAGGTAATCTGGACTTCGTTGATCCGAAGTTGAGGAATTATGTTCTAGCGGAGGTGAAAGCAGTGGCAAGAGTCTCTGAGGCCGGTGTTAGGACCCCAAAGGTCCTGCCCAGCTTCTTTGCTTCAGTGCGACACATCAAGAAGGAGGACCTTGGGTTCCTCGAAAAACCACCTCATCCTGTCTTCTTTGGGCACGTTCGAAGCGGTTCAAAGATACTCGACGTGGGCGTATATCTTGACGGAGAGGAGATGTTCACGCATCACGTCTTCATACCAGCGACCACGGGCAGAGGGAAGAGTAATCTTGTCAAAGTGATCCTGTGGAGTATCCTGGGAGAGAGCAAGTTTGGGATTCTCGTACTCGATCCACATGATGAATACTATGGTAGGAACAGCAAGGGGTTGAAAGACCACCCCGATGCAAAAGGTCATCTGAGGTACTATTCCTCGAAGCCTTTCCCAGGGACCAGCACGCTCGTCGTGAATCTCAAGTCAATCCTGCCGTGGCATCTTGACGGCATCGTCGATTTTACGGAAGCACAACAAGACGCGATCCAACTCTCTTATGACAAGCACAGGGACGACGATGGAGAATGGATAGCAGGCATTGTCACTGGAGAAGAGCTTACAGGGGTTAGTCCACGAACATTGAGCGTCCTTCAGAGAAAGTTCAAGACGATATTTGGACTCTACAGAGATAATATGGGAACTGTACTCTGTCGGAACAACGCCTTTAGCGTATCTGCCGGCGAATCCACCATCAGCGAGATAGTCCAGGCACTGGAAAGAGGTAAAGTCGTAGTCATCGACACGTCGAGACTCACCGATCGCGCAGAGCTGCTCATTGGAAGCATCGTCATCAACGAATTGCTATCAAGGTACGGGAACTACAAGGCAGAAGGAACCTTGGAGGAAAAACCTGTCGTGAGTGTAGTGGTTGAAGAAGCACCACGAGTTCTTGGAATTGACGTACTGGAGAAGGAGGGAGGTAATGCCTATAGTACAGTAGCTAGGGAAGGGAGGAAGTTTAAGATCGGCCTCATGGCAATAACCCAGCTGACCAGCGTAATCCCGACTACAATTCTGACCAACATGAATACCAAGATAATCCTAGGGAACGAGATGGCTACAGAACGGCATGCGATCATCAACAGTACCGCTCAGGACCTGACTGAAGATGAAAGATCGATAGCCAGTCTGGATAAGGGTGAAGCGATTGTTAGCAGTATATTCACGAAATTTGCCGTCCCCATCCAGATCCCTCTCTTCGAGGAATATATCATTACTAAGAAGTCTAATGACAAATTCACCAGTTCCAAGGAAGAAAAATTATTGTTCAGGTGACAGTAGTGAATACATTTGCCCATATAGCCGATGTGCATCTCGGCGAAAACCACAACCCAGCTATTAAGAAACTGGAAATAGAGACCTTCTCGAAAACGCTAGACATCTGCATTGAGAGAAAAGTCGATTTTATTCTAATCTGTGGAGATTTGTTCCATGTGCCGATACCCGATCTCGAAGTAGTGAAAGAAGCTGTTACCAAGATGCGGAAGGTCAAAGAGTTAGGGATTCCGATATATGCGATCTATGGAAGTCATGACTACACCCCGACCGGCACATCCATCATCGATCTTATCGAAAGTTCAGGTGTGTTAGTTAAGATAGCAAGGGGCAAGGTAGACGACGACAAGCTCAAGCTAGATTTCGTTCAGGACGAAAAGACCAGAGCAAAACTCGTTGGTATCAATGCGAGGAAGATGGGTCTAGAGAGCAAGTACTATGAGATTCTAGACAGAGAGAGCCTAGAGCAAGAAGAAGGATTCAAGGTCTTCGCATTTCATTCTGGTCTCGACGAGTTCAAACCGCATCACCTTAGATTGATGGAGACAATTGCAATCTCCCTCTTTCCGAAGGATTTCGATTACTATGCAGGAGGACACATTCACAAGAGATCGGAGAACAGCTTACCTGGCTACGAAAAAGTTGTTTTTCCTGGTGCTCTCACAGGTTATGGCAGAGACCTCGAGGATACCTCAAAAGGAGAGAAGCGGGGCTTCTATATCGTCAATTTCACTGACAAACTCGAAAATGTGGAGTTCGTGGAGAATAAACCCGTTGAGAGTATCTACTACGAATATGATCCGACTGGAAAGAGCTCCGTTCAAGTGCAGACGGAGCTGAAGGAGAATCTTGCACAACTCGATGTTGCGGGCAAGATAATTGTCCTGAAAGTTAGCGGAGAGCTCTCTGGTGGAAAGATCTCAGATATTGGATTTCCCAGTCTAGTGGAAGAGCTACGTCAGAGGGGAGCCATCGACATTCATCTCAACAAACACGGCCTCAAATCCAAGGAGTATACGGCCATCGCGACTGCGGGAGAAGAATCGACTGCCATTGAGAGTCGTATCTTCAAGGAGAATATTGGAGAAGTAAAGGTTAGTGTAGAAGCTCTTCAGAATGAATCCGGACTTAGAATCTCCAACGAACTGCTAGAAATTCTAAGAGTAGGGAAACAAGAAAACGAAACCAAAGAAAGCTATGAAAGACGTCTCAGAGAACATGCCCTCGAGGTCCTCGGAGCAAAGAAAGTGATCGACGGTTGATAATAAAATCACTGACGCTTCAGAACATACGGAGCTACAAGGAGTCTACCATCAACTTCCCCCAAGGCCTCACGCTCTTCGAGGGTGATATCGGGTCGGGAAAGTCTACAATTCTAATGGCACTCGAGTTCGCGCTATTCGGTCTTGGTTCAGCAACAGCTCCGTCCTTGTTACGTGCAAAGGAATCCTCAGGGGCAGTTAGTCTCATCTTTGATGTAGCTGGAGAGGAATATATCGTAAATAGATCCCTCGAGCGCAAGGGCCCATCTATCCAACAAGGCGGCGGGTCTCTAAAGGGACCAGATGGAGTCATCCCTCTCTCTGCATCAGAGCTGAAGATCAAAGTCCTCAAGATTCTAAAATTCAACGAACCGCAAGCTACAAGGGCTCACAGTCAGATTTTCCGCTACGCTGTTTACACACCTCAGGAAGACATGAAGGAAATACTGGGGAAGGCAGCAGACAAGAGATTAGAGACACTCAGAAAGGCACTCCGAGTAGAGGAGTACAAAACAGCTAGAGATAACTCAATTTCTCTTGCCAATTCCCTGAAGTCAAAGGCTACAGAACTCGGAGGTCAGTCATCCGATCTGGAAACAAAGAACGCTCAGCTAGAGAAGAATGAAAGGCAAATAGCTAAAGATACTGAAGATGAAAGAAGACTAGGAGAAGAAGCCAAATTATTGGGCGAACGGATTAGAGCGCTGGATGATGAGCTTTCATCCCTCCGCGATCAAGAAGGAAAACTAAGTCAAAACAAGTTACTGATCCCGGAGCTGGAAGACCAGATCTCAAGACTGGAAAAGGAGATGGGAGAAGCTGAAGAACGCGCTTTCAAAGCCCATCAGAACCTCGACGAGTGGCAAGCTAAGATAGAACAGCTCCCAAGTCTTGAGAAGCCTACAGAAAAGCCGGAAGCAGCTATATCAGAGGAGATGGAATTGCTTAGAAAAGATTCCAAGAGGCTTCGGGACGACGTCGCAACAAAACTTGCGAAGTTAAGAGACTTTGAACACATACACCAAGAAGGTGTTTGTCCCACCTGTGAAACACAAGTAGATGCCCAAGAGTTCACCGCCAAACTTAATCAGAAGAAGGAAGACTGGAGTAGGGCTAAGCAAGAAGCAGACAGCTATGAGCAAAAGCTCGAGGCAATCGAACAGCTCAGTGAGGCACTAAAAGAGTATAATCGGTCCATAGAGAAACTCTCGGAGTATAAAGAGCGAATAACACTCTACAATGAAACAATACAGAGAGAAAAAGAGAAGACCGAGGAGCTTCAACCCGAGAAGAAGGATAAGCAAGACAAACTAAACAAAGCGCTGGAAGAACAGAAAGAACTAGCAGGCGTTTCAGCACGGTTGGAACCGCTTCAAGATGAGAAGAAACAAGTGGAAGAAGAACTGGAAAATAAAAGACGTTCCGCTGACGCTCTTTCAGGAGAAATAAGGAGTAACAAGAAGAATATTGTAGAGTTGAAAGAAGAGATCGCGAATAAACAGTCACAGCTCAATAGAGCGAACGTTCTGTCAGAGTACAAGATTTGGCTTGACGATTACTTTGCGAAAGCTCTGGACAGTATAGAGAAACATGTGATGAGTTCTTACCAACAGGAATTCAATGAACATTTTCAGAGGTTCTTTGCGTCGCTAGTAGAGGATGAGACGAAGGACGCCAGGATAGACGACGATTTTACTCCTTTGATCGAACAAGATGGGTGGGAGATGAATCTGGATTACTTGAGCGGCGGCGAGAGGACTAGCGTAGCCCTTGCGTATAGGTTGGCCTTGAACATTCTCGTAAGGAAGACAACTGGATCAATGGATTCAAATCTACTGATCCTCGATGAACCCACTGACGGCTTCAGCAGAGAACAGCTAGAGAAAGTCAGAGATATTTTCATAGAGATTCAATGCCCACAGGTCATCATAGTCTCGCATGAGAGAGATCTAGAGAGTTTTGCCGGACAAGTCTTCGCGGTAACGAAGAACGAAGGAATTTCAACAGTGGAACCCGTGACTCGCTGAAGATTGCACATAGCTAGAAGGCTTAGCATCAGGTAAGAAAAAATATTAAGTAACATCAGTATCGGCTCTCTTCGTTAATGGGCATCATAGTCAAGCACGCTCGCTTTCTCATAACCCTCGATAAGACTAGAAGGATTCTAAGGGATGGGGCCGTAGCCTGTGAAGGAGACAGAATAGTAGCCGTAGGTAAAACCGATGAGGTATTGAAGGACTACCCCTCGATGGAATTCTCCGTCGAAGCTAAGGATGGTGTAGTTTTGCCTGGGCTGATAGACGGCCACTGCCACACCAATCAGCAACTCATGAGAGGGCTAACCGATGATATCTACCAACATACGGCCGTTCATGGTAGGATGTGGCCCTTCGAGGCGAGCCTCACCGAAGAAGATGTCCACTTATCAGCGGTAGCGTGTTGCCTGGAAGCCATCAAGAGCGGGACCACCTGTTTCGCAGATCCTGGGGGCTACCACATGGAGAAGGTAGTAGAAGCTGTCGATCAGACAGGGATGAGAGCCATATTGGCGAGATCTCTGATTGATCTCTCCACCCCGGCGACGAAGGCACCGGAGGCCCTAAGAGAATCCACGGATAAGGCCGTGAAAGAAGGTGAGGAGTTCGTCAGGAGATATGATGGAGCCGCTGAGAGCAGAATTAAGACTTGGTTCTCCTTGCGCACTGAACGCTCTACATCGAACGAGCTGGCGAAGCGAATAAAGGAGCTAGCTGATCGATATGGAACTGGCATACAGTCCCATATGGCCACATCGCAACAATCGATCCGGGCGCACAAGGAGATCTTCGAGGGAAAGAGACCACTTGAAAGATATGAGGAAATGGGCATCTTGGGCCCAAATCTGCTCATTATCCATGCAAATTGGGTTAACGAACAAGAGTTGGAGGCCTTGAAGAGGAACGATGTCAAGGTAGTCCACTGCCCTATAGCTGGCTTCCACAGAGCTGTAGGGACACTCCATGGTAGCTTCGTTGAAATGGAGAAAATGGGAATAACCGTCTGCTTAGGACACGATCACGCCCACGGCAGCCCCTTAGACATGCCGAAGCTCATGAATGCCGTGAAGGCCCACAAGGACATCAGGGAGGATCCCACCATCTATCCCCCTGAGACAATCTTAGAGATGGCCACGATTAATGGTGCTAAGGCGCTCCTTATGGAGGACGAAATAGGATCTCTAGAGGTAGGCAAGAAGGCCGACATAACAATCTTCAACGTCAAGAGACCTGAGTGGGTCCCGGTATTGAATCCAGTATCCAACCTGGTCGGTTCCGCCTGCGGCCATAGCGCGGATACCGTGATCATAGAGGGCAAGGTAGTCCTAGAGAAAGGGAAGACTGTAACCATCGATGAAGAGGATATATTAGAGAAGGCTCAAGAGACGGCAGAAGAGATCGCCCGTAGATCGGGCTTGATAGGCTATGCCCAGCCCCGATGGCCCCTCCTCTGAGACACTACATTCATCCAGCATACAGGATCTCCAGGCATATACTTCACCAATTCTCTCCATGGACATTATGCCTTCCCGGAAGGCTTCCATCTCTTCATTAAGAGAGAGCTGCTGGTTACAGAAACAGAGCTCAAAGCCATAGCCAACGCCGCAGTCGTAGGGAAGAGAAGACCCGCAGCTGCCGAAGGAATGAGCAGTATGTTGTAGACGAAGGCCCAGAAGAGGTTTTGCCTAATCTTGCTCATTGTCTTTCGGCCAGTTTCAAGAGCAACAACTACGTCTTGTAGATCATCCCTTACTAGAACAACACTTCCAGCTTCAATGGCAATATCCGTGCCGCTACCAATGGCGAATCCCACGTCAGCCTGGGTAAGAGCTGGAGCGTCATTAACACCGTCTCCCACCATAGCCACCACCTTTCCTTCATCTTGTAGCTGCTTCACCTTAGCAGCTTTCTCGCCAGGAAGTACATTCGCCAAGACCCAATCTATATGGAGTATCTTCGCGACGGCATTGGCTGTCCGCTCATTGTCTCCCGTAAGCATAAGCACCTCAATTCCCATTCTTTCGAGAGATGAAAGAGTTTTTTCGGCATCAGTCTTTGGTGTATCCATAAAACCCACCACCCCGATCAGCTTTTTGCCGTATGCAACGATGACTGTTGTTTGTCCCTCTTCTTGTAGTCGAGAGATTTCCTCGTCAGCTAACGAGACGTCAATTCCTTTTTCCTTCAAAAGACGGACACTACCCACAAGGAGATCCTTCCCCTTGTAGACAGCTTTGACTCCCCTACCTGGAACTGCCTTGAAACTGCTGGCCTCATCTACTACAATAGCTAGCTCTGAAGCTTTCTTCATAAGAGACCGAGCTAGCGGGTGTTCCGAGTTTCGCTCAGCCACAGCTGCAAGTTTGAGGACTGTCTTCTCTGCTTCGCCAAAGCCTGGCTGATCGCATGTCTTCTGATTTAATGCCACTATATCGGTGACATCCGGCCGTCCTTGAGTGAGGGTTCCAGTCTTGTCGAAGACTATCATGTCCACTTTTTTCGTTCGCTCCAAGGCTTCACCGCTCTTGAAGATGACTCCATATTGTGCACCCTTTCCCATGCCCGTACTGACAGCGGTAGGTGTTGCCAAACCGAGAGAGCACGGACATGCTACTACCAGAACTGCCACTGCTGGAATCAAGGCCCTAGCTGTTTGGCCCGGTGAGAATCCGAAGAACCATACGAGAAAGGTAACCACTGAAATCGCGATAACTATGAAAGCAAAGTACCCCGCGAACTTGTCCACGAGCCGCTGGATTGGCGGCTTCCGTCCCATAGCTTCCTCGACTAGTCTGACTACTTGCGAGATGAAGGTATCACTCCCTATCTTCGTGGCCTTTACTTTCAGGACGCCTTCGCGATTAACTGTCCCACCGAAGACTTCATCGCCCGGCTTCTTCTCTAGTGGTATGGATTCTCCGCTAATCATGGATTCATCTACGGCAGAATATCCATCTTCAACCATGCCATCAGTGGCGATCTTCTCTCCAGGCCGGACAAGAATCAAGTCGCCAGCAGTCATGGCTTCGACCGGAACCTCTACTTCCTCTCCACTTCGGAAAAGTCGAGCTCGCTTTGGCTGCAATTCCAGCAGTTTCCGTATGGAAGCCGTCGTCTTTCCTTTGGCCTTGTTCTCCAGATATTTACCTGTCAATACTAGAGTTATTACTACTGCAGCAGCATCATAGTAGATACTGCCCCATTCGGGCCATGGGAAAGTGTTCGCAAGACTGTAAAAATAGGCTGCACTTGTCCCCAAGACAACCAGAGTGTCCATGTTAGCCGATTTCATCTTTGCAGTTTTCCAAGCGCCGACGTAGAATCGACTGCCAACAATAAATTGCACCACCGTCGCGGCTACAAAAGTCATGATTGCACTAGCAGGAGTAAGCGCCAGAGGAATCCATGGAAAGAAGTGAGCTAACATCCCCCAAATCATGACAGGAGTGGTAAAGATTGCTCCTAGAACGACAAGTCGCTTGAGTTTCTGAGATTCCAATGCTTCCTCTCCTGCGGCAAGCTCCTCGCTCAGAATCTCAAATCCCAGCTTTGACACAGTGGTTCGAAGGTCTACAAGAGAGATCAGTGCAGGGTTATACTCGGCAAGGACGCTTTGGGTCCCGAAGTTGACGAGAACTTCCTTTACTCCTTCAAGATTCTTCAGCTGACGTTCGATGAGGTTACCGTCAGAGGCGTCACTTAATCCTCTAACTCTGAGGGAGACGTTCTCGTAAACAATTCGGTAACCGACTTCTTCGATAGCTTTCTCAATGGAACCAAGGGTAACTTCATTGGGATTAAATTCAACAGTAGCTCGCGTAGAAGCGTAGCTGACATTAGCTGTCGTCACTCCGTTCAATCCAGAAACGTACTTCTGTATCGATACTGCACAACCCGCGCAGTGCATTCCTCCAATCTTCAGCACTATCCGCTTCTGGGTCGAAGAGTCATACGCCTGAGCCAATTGATATTTTCAGAAGTTTAGACCATATATCCCTTCAGCTTACTCATTGAGAAAGTTAGCTGCCCACATAGGTGTCTAAAGAACAACATATCGTAACATTTTCAGTGTCTTCATCAACATGTAAGGTCCTGGTTTTCTGAAATAGATAGCTATCCCCTTACGTCTACTAGCTCTGTTATTCTAGCTCCTTTTTCGCAACGTCCAGGTCATTCTGCATTAAACGCAGGTGAACAGGTATCTTTTCTACAGCGCAGGTCATGCAGAGTTTGTGAAATGATATGGGTGGGAGGACATACCTCTCGTCTGCATCAATTGTCTTTCCGCATTCGTTGCACTTGATGATCTTGCCTGCAGGGTTCTTTATAATCAACCCATGATCAGAGAATGTACAAACGGAATAAAGCATTTCGAATACCGAGAAAATTCACAATTCTAAAGAAGTAGGGAAAAGGGGCTCAGGTAAATGTACGGCGAACTTTTTGCAATTTCGTCTGCCGTACTTTGGGCCCTCACAAACATTCTGGTAAGGAAAGGATTGCTTGGAGGAACTGCGTTCTCAGCAGCATATATTTCCACAATTGTCAACTTTGTAGTACTTTGGCCACTTGCCCTTCTTTTCACAGACCCTGAACAAATCGGATTATCGGGTATCGTATTCCTGGCAATTGCTGGACTATTAGCGGCCACACTTGGCCGAATGATCAGATTCTTGGCCTTAGAAAGGTTGGGCGTAGCGGGCTCTTCTCCTTTAGTAGCCTCAGCTCCGCTGTTCGCAGCAACTTACGCTATCGCAAGAGGTGAAGAGTTTACCGCCATGATAGGCGGAGCAACAGTGTTGATCGTTCTAGGAGTAATTCTCTTGTCTGAGGGTGAATGGAAGATGAGCAGACTAGGAGTCATCCTTTCTTTAGGTGCGGCCATGTTCTACGGATTTTCCGAGAATTTCCGCAGGATGGGTCTACTAGAGATTGAATCTCCTTCCTTTGGAGCTGCCATTGGGGTTTCAATAGCTCTGTTTTCCTTTTCGGTGTACGGCAAGGCCACCAAGACGCATAATAACGCCACAGGTCGGTCGCGCCTCTGGTTCTTAGCAGCAGGACTTGCCTCCTCCTTGGCCCTTCTGTTCAACTACGCGGCCTTGAACCTTACAGATGTTGTCGTCGTCGTGCCACTCATCAACATGACCACCTTGTTCGCCCTCTTTTTCACAAGGGTCTTTCTTGATCAGTACGAAAAGGTCACCATGAGGACAATAATATCATCACTAATGGTAGTGATCGGAGCTGTGCTCATAGTAACTAGATTCTAGAGATTCATGGAGGAACAAACAGATCTCAGAATGGCGGCATTGTCGCTAATTTACTTCCACGAGGGAGAGGTCACATACAGCCGTAGCGACATATATTCGCAATCGTTTCACTGAAAATAATTACTAGGTGAAAGACAGGTACCCAAGATTCCTTACATTTGCCCCCATGGCATCTGTTCCTTTCTTGAACAGACTTTTCTATCCTTTTACGAAAGTCGGCTTCTTCGGGAGTATCGACTATTGGAGGGATAGTTTTCAGGATTATCCCCTCCATAATCTCGCGCATCCTGTCAGAATCTACCATATCTCCTCCGATTGGATTCCTCCCTGCCCACACATCACAGGATTAATCTCCATTCAAATCATAATAACGGCACCATTATTTCTCTAAACTGAGTCACTGACTCAGAGTACCACTTGAAACAATCTGGCCAATTTTCCTTATCATTGGGATCAATTGTTCCCCGTTTTACAATCCTACTAGCTTTTCTCTTTGGCAATGGCATCCAATCGAGTTTACATCCAAATTTTGAATTAATCTCTTCCATATGGGTATTCAGATTGTTGAATACTTCTTTCGCGTTTTCAGTTGCTATGTACATCTCACAACTGAGATCTTTCTGGACAGTTCTTAGTCTCAGGACTAAGTGAATGTTTGCGTTCCCTATTGAAATATTATGCCAGTGTTTTGCAGTCGGTTTCGTTTGATTGATTCTTATGCCATCTGATTTAATATACTCATTGAACGCAGTCCAAAATTCTAGTTTAAGAAAATCCATTGTTGTCATATGTCTCCCGGCCCGCACTGTTCTTGACCATTCGTTCGGTTTGCTGACAATATTCAGGTACGGTGCTATCGAATCCCTGATTCGCAATAATTCAAACTCGATACCAAAAAAATTAACCCCTGTTGACGTTTCATTAAACCAATCTATGGCTTTCCGGTGTTCTTCCCTCATTGTTTCCGCAATCCAAACTAGCGTAGTAGCACCCAACGAGGCAGCATAAGTAAACAGTTTTCCAATATGGTCATGATCTGTAGGGGACAGTTGATTTTCTACAACCACGTATTGATCATTCGAGGTATCCTTAGCAACGATATCTGCACGGTAGTTTCCGACTGAAACCTCTGTATCACACAGTTCCAACTCCATTTCTAACTTTTTACCAAGCAGTTCTAGACCTTCATTACTCGCAATCCACGGTGTAAAGTCCTTTGACTCATCAGGCCATTGTTCCCTCAACCTGACATGGTCAAGCTTTTCCAGTTTCACAACGTCTCAGGTTATCGACTTACCGGTGGCTTTCCTAAATATATTCTATTCTAGGCCTTCTTATGCTAGCGCCACTTGCACTCTGCTAGCATTGTAGGCGGCGTTTTCACCATAACCTGTCAAATAATCCCCAGTAAGTAGACTTGGAGAGCCGTTTTCAAGCCAAAGTCCATTTGGATGACTCACTACGCCTTCCCGAACTCCCTCAGTCACTTCGGCTATTACTTTGATGCTACCTCTTTCGTTAAAGACCATTACCTCATCATTATGCTTTATTCCTCTGGCAGAGGCATCATTACAGTTGATGAGGATTGGTGATTTGTCCAATCCCTTGACGTTACCGAAAGTTGAATGGGCACGGAGTAGAAGGTTAGGGGTAACCATCTGCAATGGATATTTGATGCCTACGAGATCATCCATACTTAGTCCTTCAGGCGGCTCTCGCAAATTGGGAAGTGGATCATCACCGGCTTTGAAGAGTTCTTCGCTGTAAAGCTCCACTCTTCCCGAAGGCGTGGGATAATCCTTTACAATTTCGGCGTACGGAACCTCAAGTGTAATCAGTCCCTCCTTTCTCAAGGTCTCCATATTGAGATCTTGCAACCATGGATAAGTGTCCCTGGTACGTTGATTTTCACCCAGCTTACTTAGAAACTCCTCGATCCACTCCTCCGAACTCTCCCATGGAAACTCATTTGCAAATCCAAGTTTCCTAGCCAAGAGAGTAGTAATCTCAAAGTCGTCCTTACTTTCGTACATTGGAGATACGACCCTGTCTCTGTAGAAGATAAGCGGTCTCGGCCGCAAAAATGACACCTTGTTATGCCACCTGAAGCCCACGTCACTGCCTTCAATTATGCTACATCGTTCTAGAGGAGTACATGCAGGAAGTACTACATCCGCGAACCGAGCGGTATCGGTCATGAACATGTCGACCACGGCAATGAATTCAAGGCCACGAATAGCTTTAGCGGTCTTGTTCGCGTTAGGGTTCTGAGCCATCGGATTACCGAAGCTCACGTACATGGCCTTGATGTTTGTTTCAAACGATGCTGGATTTAGTATGGCTTCTGCTACGACGCCTATGGGAACTGTTTTTGAAACCGGGTTTTGGACGGAATATATCTCATTTGCCATCCTAAAGAGGCCCAGATCTAGGATAGAACTAGGAACATACCGTCCAACTAGGGATCCGAGAATAGCGTTAAGCGAAACAAGCGCAAAGACAGCGTCCTCCCCTCCAGGGCCACGGTTTAGTCCTGGGGAGCCGCCATAATGGATCTTAGAGGGCTTGGTGTTTCCTAGAAGTCGAGCCAGCTCCTCAATTTCACTCGAGGTAACTCCTGTAACCGTCGCAGCTTTCTCTGGAGTCCACTTGCTAGCATTATCTTCAACTATCTGCCAAACGGTCTTGTATTGTCTACCCTCTCTTGATACTATTTTTTCAGCTGGATCGAGAGTGGGAATCACATCAGATGAATTAGCCGGCGCAGGGAGGTTAGATCTCGAGTCCCATACCAGGTACTGACCATCATCAGATTTCGCCAGCAATCCTTTCTCTGAATCCACTAGAAAGGGGGCGTTGGTGCTATTGATGACGTAGTCGCTGTCGAACCAGCGGTTCTCGATTATAATCTTGGTTAGGGCAAGGGCGAGTACAGTATCAGTCCAGGGTCTGACCTTAACATGTTGTGCTCCAAGGAGACGAGCAGTTGTGGTAAAGACTGGATCCACCGCTACAAATTTGCAACCATTCTCTTTGGCCTTCAAGGAAGAACGTCCGTCATTCCTAATTCCAGTTTCCAAAGGATTGTGACCCCAGATCACCATCAACTTACAGTCTGGCTCAGGGATCGTAGCTATAGAGCTAGTGGCGAGAATTGAATGCTCTCCTGCCTTGGCAGCAGCAGCGCAAAGACTTCCGCGATTCTTGGCTACAATACATCCACCGAAGAGACTGAATAGTCTCTCGATAGTCAGACGGGAACCCTCAGTACCATCAGGTATAGAATGACTACCTTCGTAGTTGTAGTACAGTATAGAATCATTCCCGTACCTTTCTTTGACTTCTGTCAACCTCTTGGCGACAAGTGCCAGAGCATCATCCCATGATGCAGTCTTCCACTTGCCTTCTCCCCTTTCTCCGACCCTTACTAGAGGTGTCCTTAAGCGATCATTGTGATACAGTAGATCTACGTTCTTGAACCCCTTGTGACAAGGTGCCACTGTCATCTTTGGATGTACATTGAGTCGTTCTACGCGGCCATTACTAACCACGGCTTGAAAGCTACATGGAAAGTTACCACAGTGAAACGAACAGAAGGTATTGAGGTTTTCGACACTAGAAGAATTACGCGACAAAGACAATTCATGGAAGAGAGATTAATTATTTATTGTTTCTAGACTGAGTCCTACCATTAAAGACATCATCTTGTTCAGCTAGCTACAAGAATCAATTATGGAAGAGGATTATTTTCTTGCTAAACGCAGTGCTCTACCTTCGCCTTCCCTTTTTGTATGCCTGATCGACAGCAAGGACAAATGAAAGAGCTATTCTTGGATCGACTTCACCAGTCAATTCCGCAGCATAGGAATCTGTGATCGACAGCCATTTCTCATGAACTTTCACAACTGTCACATCGTTCTTGTCTTTAAGACTAAAATCATGTCTGGTGAAGTCGCCGGTTCCTTTAAACATCGTTTGACCGTCCGAGTCCTCTACTTCTAGTGATGGCCTAATCGCAATCAATCGTCTTGTGATCAGACAAACACTTGTCCCGTTTTGTCCAATTACGTTGAACTTTGTTCTCATGAGGTTCCCATCAATCCTAAGCACTTCATGGTCAGAATTGTCGAAGACCGTTATCTTTGGACTCAACGATAGGAACTTTACTTTTGCCTTTCCAATAATACCACCATCTTGATCCATAATATCGTATTTGTCTCCGACAGTAAGTATTTTCTGGCGTAGAAGAAAGACCTTCCTTTCAAACATTGAACTAATTTTCAATGTGATATTTCCTTAGTTATAAAATTACATCAATAACCAATCATCATTATATAGATCCATCCAAAATCTCTCAAGAGATGGACTACCCGGAAGCACGTTATCCAAGGGTGAAACAAGAGGCTACCGACGAAGAGCTCGCGTACTACGCCAGATATTTGGTCAATGCCAAAGAGTACAAGAGCAATAAAGTGGGATTCAGTGCTTATGGAAATACCAAACCCGGCGATCGAGTTCTACTGGCCGCAGAGAGTCTAATCGATCCTCGGATCGTAACTCAGATACAACAGGCTCTGCAGGAGAAGAATGCCACAGTAGATCGATTGCTGTTAGACAAGGGAAAAGATCGCGAAGTCGAAGAATTAGATGAGATCAGATTCTTCATCGGAGGACCTGGACGACCAGAACCTGAGATCGTTAGCCGGATGCTGGTCCCCTGGATCTATGACTTGGCAGGTAAGATGAACTATGATCTCTTAATCCAAGGTAACGGAGGCCCCTCGGCGAAGACCGTAAAGAGGCACGCTGGAATTCCCTGGCCCAG
>DAEN01000094.1 GCA_002495315.1 Thaumarchaeota archaeon UBA141 | reverse complement strand
CTTCGAGTGAAAGAGAACGAGCAACATTTAGGACTGAATAATCATCAGAGATAAGATCAACTTGTCCTAGCCGCACATGAAGATCTGCAGCAAGAGCTAAGATCGAGATGTCAGTTGGAGATAACTTTGCAAGGTCACCAGTTCTCGATGCCTGCGTAGTGACGGATTTTACCTGTAGAGCTGTAGGTTCCTCTATCTCAAGTCTACCCAATGACTTCAGGGTCTCAGCTACTAGCTTAGCAGAAGGAAGATGTTCGACTTCAGCCATTACGTCAGGTGTAGTATAGTAGTTCCCTCCCTGATTCATTATTCCCACATAGAATGCAGCGGCATCTGCAACGTGAACCATGCTCTCATCAGAGTTCTATGTTAGAAGTCTAACAGTTGAAAGTTTTGCTACTAGATCAAGAGGATTGCTAATGTCAATTTTACTTCGGTTAGTCAGTGTATCTGATTTTGTTGCTAGATCGTCCAGTGATCTTGTTCTCTTGCACATATTCCAGAAGATACTAACCTGTGGAACAACCTTGTAATCATATTTACACTCACACATCAGCAAGAACGAATCGTATAGCTACTTCATCAATCGTGGTTTTTTTTGGAGATTCTCTAGTCTGCTCCAATTTCGAAAGTTAGATTTGGTTCCTCTGCAGATGAGTCCCACCAGAATCAACTAGGTTTTTTACACGACTATAGTAATTATCATGTACGAATAGACATAGAACAGCAACAGCTCATCAATGTTAGAGCTCTCCAAGAACCTTTAACAGAATATCATTCTGCTCAGGGGTTCCCATTCCTATGCGCAGGCATCCCCTAAGCCCAGATATCGAACTTACATCTCGTACAACAAGTCCTCTGCTCATTAGAAATCGATGTACTTGTGATGGATCTCTATCTAGGAGCTTGACGAGAAGAAAGTTTGCCTGAGAAGGATAAACCTTAGTCGCTCGCATAGAAGAGATTCCCTTGAAGCATCGCTCTCTTTCTTTTATCATTATTCTGACTAGAGAATTCATCTTCGTAGTATCATTCATAGCAATCTCAGCTAGTTTCAGTGGGATCACACCGACGCTGTTTGGTGGTCTAACTTTGTTCAGATCTCTTGCAGTTTTCTTCGAAGCTAAGATATATCCGACTCTGGCGCCCGCGAGCGAGAATGCCTTTGACAGAGTTCTGACAACAATAATGTTATCGAATTTATGAGTCAGATCGGCTACAGTCGTCCCACTGAATTCATAGTATGCTTCATCAATCACTATCGTTGCGTCTGCTTTAGACAACAGGTGCTCGATCGTGTCACGTCGAGTCGTATTTCCTGTAGGATTGTTTGGACTGCATAGGAAAATTATCTTAGTCGCAGCGGTCACGTTTCTTAGGATGCCGTCAACATTATCCTCGAATTCTTTGACTCTAGGTACATTTTGATATTGCCCGCCATAGATCTTTATCACATCCTGATAGAGACTATAAGTTGGTGAAGAGATTATGGCGTGAGATTTCGGATCTAGGTACGCTTTCCCAATAATGTCTAGGCCCTCGTCAGCGCCATTCGTAATAATTACCTGTTCTGGTTTAAGATTGGAGTATCTAGAGACCTGTTGGCGTAGAGCTGCATATGAAGCATCGGGATATTGATTTAGTGGCAGCTCGTGAATGACGCGAACCAGATCATCGAGCAATTCCTCTGGAACAAAAGGCGATGTGTTAGTATCGAACCTTAGAATTGACTCCTTCTTTAGTCCAAAACGAGCAGCTATTTGCTCGTTAGAGAGCTCCCATTCATAGGGTTTGAATTTACGGAGGAAGGCTCGAGAATGCACGACTCTGGTTATATTCCGGGAGACTTAAGAAGAATCCCCCATATGGCCTGAGAGTTTCACAATCATAACTGGGCATTTTGCGAAACGGCTGACTCTTTCAGATACGCTTCCTAGAAGAAAGATTTTGATTCCACTCAGTCCTCGACTGCCCATCACAATCAGATCATATTTCTCCTCATTTGCAATATTGGAAATCTCTTCTGAGGGATGTCCCTTTTTTAGAAATGACTCAGCCTCAACTCCCTCAGACTTTGCGTATTCTAATCCCTTCTTGAGAATATTGCTTCCTTCATCTTCGAGCCTTCTTTCGTGGTCTGTCATGACGAATCCTTCTGCATATGCATACAGTGGAGAGATCACTATGTGGACTAGCATTAATTTCGACCCGTACTTCTTTCCAATACTCACAGCATATCTTAGAGCTTTCGTAGAATAATCAGAACCATCCAAGGGAACAAGGATTTTCCAAAATGCGCTATGGTTATCGACCAACGCGGTGTTTGCATAATACCATAAGTCAAATATTAACTCTACTGAAACAGACCGCTGCTTCTATCAAGAGAACTTTCAATTGCCTGTGGTAACATTCAGATAGCTGTCATCTGATCCCACATGAGGCCAGAGGATTCATCCAAGCTAACCCTAGTCGCCGCACGTATTAATAGAACTAGAGTATCGTTTCAGATATTATGGTAAACGTAACACATAGACCTCCTAAGGAAATCATAATCATGGATTACACTCTATACGAAAAGCCTGAATCCCTGGCAACAATTCTAGGTCTCTCCATTAGTTCGGGAGCACCATGTATTCTTTCGTGGGCGGAAGGAATAGTATTCATTCCAGCTCCATTCCCGATTGATACTGAAAAAGTAGCTGCCGAGTACCTGGAAGGCCGTATCTACTGGACTACCGTGGCCTTCGCGCCCATGACAACGTTCCAACCATCGATAAAGGTAAGCGGACTTGAAATCCCTATAATAGATACCAGTGTGAATCCCATATTTCGAGAAGTAGCCCGATGGCTAAAAGGACGCCAATCAGACTTTTCCGGCAAAACTTGACACTCAATGGCGATAGCTTATTTATACGCTAGGACGAAGTAGAGTGTATTTAGTGGTAGATGGTTTCTGAGCAGACCTGCAGAATTGTCAAGTGTAAAAGAGGGCTCATACATAATGATCGATGGGGTAGCTTGCAAGATTGTCGAATATGAAAAGTCAAAGCCCGGCAAGCACGGCTCTGCGAAGGCAAGAGTCGTAGGAATAGGCATTTTCGATGGTACCAAGAAGAGCCTAGTTTCACCTGTATCTGGAAACGTTGAGGTCCCAATTATCGAGAAAAGAACAGGTCAGGTTATCTCGTTGGCCGGGTCAACTGTGCAGTTAATGGATCTAGAAACATTTGAAGTATTTGAAGTTCCAAATTCCACAGAAGAAAGCATTAGATCCAAGATCCAAGGCGGAACAGAAGTTGAATATTGGAAAGTCTTGGGCAAAGGCAAGATTATGAGGGTAAAATAGACAGTGGTACGCGCTTTCGACGCCCTTGCAGTTGGTTTCACTAGCCGCATGACTGCGGCCGATATCGCAAATTATGCGGGCCTAGCTGAACAGAACGGAATAACCCACATGTGGACAACGGAATCGGCCGCCTTTAGAACTGGTTTCCCAATATTGATGGCTGCAGCTGCAGCAACCCACAAGATGGAACTTGGGATAGGAACTACTGGAGTCTATTCTCGCCACCCAGCAATTATAGCAGCTGAAGCTGCCACGGTTGATGAATATTCTAATAGACGGCTTACTCTAGGGCTAGGTATAGATCCAACCCCTATCGTTGACCAGGACGGGAGTCTCAAATCCTCGCGACCCATAGCTACACTTGATGAAGCGACGAAGATTGTTCGGGGCACATTAGACGGGACAATTAAGACATATAGTGGAAAGATCTTCAACATGAACAATCCAGAACTAAATCTGGAGTTCGAACCTATCAGAAAACGTGTTCCGATCTTCTTGGGAGCAAAAGGGCCACAGATGCTGAGACTGACAGGAAGAATAGGCGATGGAGTAGTTATGACTCTTTTGACTACTCCGAAGTACGTACGCTATGCTCGCGGACAGCTAGAAGAGGGTACTAAAGCAGTCGGTCGCAATCTAGACGATTTGCCTATAGTTGCCTATCTCCTATTTTCGGTGGCACGAGATCGGAAGGAAGCAAGAGAAGCCACTAAGCAGTTTCTAGGAACATACCTAGCTCATGTCGTATACGGACAAGCCCAGAAAGAAGCAGGCCTTAGCGAGGAAGACATAAGGCCGTTCAAAGAGGCTCACGATCACCACGACCACAGCGGTCTAGGAAAGCTAGTCACAGACGAACATATAGACAAGTTCGCTACGTGTGGTACGCCATCTGACTGTGCAGAGACGTTGACAGAATACATTGATTCAGGAGTTTCCGTGCCAACGGCATTCTTCCCCTTTGGCCCAGAACCCCAAGCTGCAATCAAGCTAATTGGTCGAGAAGTCCGTCCCATAGTGGAGAAGAGGAACAGACGCTAAAAGAGGGAAAGTGAGACGGACGAAAGGCAGACCTCAGAAGAGCAGATCGTAGGAGAAATACGTCGCTACTTCGACAAAGAGCGTCTAAAAGAGTCACTTGTCAAACTCCTGCAGATCCCTACCCCTCAGACCGATCTCTATGAAAATGAACCCCAAGTGCTGGATTTCATAAGCAAGATAGTAAAGCCCGAGATAGACGCGCTCAATCCCCTTGAAAGCCGGATCGATGAAAAAGGAAATCTGTTGTCGCGTTTTGGAACAGGCCGAAAAGGAAAACGCATCCTATACCTTTCCTACGGAATGAATCCAACTCCTGGCTCTATGCAGGATCCTTATTCAGGGAAAATAGTAGATGGATCTCGTTATGGAGCCGACGGCGAATGTGTCTGGGGTAGAGGCGCCAGCGAGCAGAAGGGCGGTCTGGCCGCTATGCTTGAATCACTCAGAATTATTACACAATCCAAATATGAAATCCCGGGTGAAATTATCTTTGTTACGAGTACAGCTGGAGAGACCGGGCGTCATGATTCCATAATGCACATCATAGAGAAGGAAAAAATAGCGGCAGACTGGGCTGTAATAACAGGCCCTCCAAAAATACAGATCGGAAACAAGGGCAGGATTGACGTAATGATCAATGTTCAAGGGAGAGCTTCACACAGCAGTAGGCCGTGGGAGGGCATTAATGCAATCGATGGAGCTGTCATGGTACTAGGTCGTCTTGGCAGTCTGATGCCCAATCCTAGTGACAAATCTCATCCCGAACTTGGGAAAGTGACACTCACCCCTACTAGAATAGAGAGCTTTCCAAGGGCGACTCACACGGTTCAAGAGAAATGTACCATCGTTCTAGATCGCCGACTTTTGCCGGGCGATGACCCAAATGAGGCATTTGATCAGATCGTAGAAGCAGTTGGCAATTCTGAGGTCTACGGAATCTCGGTTGAAAAAGGAGCATTCATGTATCCCAGCGAGATAGACAAAAATGATCCATTGGTGATAGCATTCAAGAATGCCATACACAAAATGTTTACCAAAGAGGCGGAATTGACTTACGCTCACCAGACAATAGATTCAGGATATCTAACCAAAGTTGGCATTCCCACGATCAACTATGGCTCATATGATTTTCGATTTACCCACACTGATCATGATATAGTTGAGATTACAAAGGTAGCAGAAGCAGCAATGGTTTACGCTTATGCAGCGATGAGGGGAAGCATAGACGAAAAATGATCTTGTGATGGAGGTATCGAACAATATCCTGCACGGTATATCCAGTGTGTAAGAAATTTCCAATAAGCTATACCCATTGTTCTCTTTGGTCGATCAAGACTAACATCAATTGCACAGAAAACATCGTCGATGCTATCAGGTTTGTAGTGGATCGCATGTTAGGTGATCACAAAGTATGAAACTTGCAGCAATGTGTTCAGGTGGCAAAGATAGTGCCTTCGCGGCTTATCAAGCAAGTCGTGATGGACATACGTTAGCATGCCTCGTCACTCTAATTCCAGGGAGTCCAGAGAGCTACATGTTCCACTATCCGAATAGCGATAAGACAT
The DNA here is from genome assembly GCA_002495315.1 of Thaumarchaeota archaeon UBA141. GTDB lineage: Archaea > Thermoproteota > Nitrososphaeria > Nitrososphaerales > UBA141 > UBA141. The sequence continues at coordinate 33,205 of DAEN01000094.1, read as the reverse complement.
CTCTGCACGCTTCAGCAATGGGCATTCCACTACTCAAGGCCGAGACTATTGGGGTAAAGGAAGATGAACTCAGTGATCTAAGAGGACTATTATCAATCGCAGCTCAGAGATATGGCATTGAGGGAATTGTCACTGGAGGTCTTGCTAGTAAATACCAAAAAGTTCGGTTCGAAAAAGTTTGTAACGATATAGGGATTGAATGTCTTTCACCACTCTGGGGAAAAGACCAAGAACAGCACTTGCGAGATCTTCTCGAACAAGGTTTTGAGATTATCTTTACAGGAGTCTCAGCCGCAGGCTTTGGGCCTGACTGGCTAGGCAGAAGATTAGATATTGATGCCATCAACGAGCTCATAAACCTCTATCATCACTATTCAATCAACATCGCCTTAGAGGGAGGAGAAGGAGAGACATTTGCGTTATCATCACCCCTTTTTCGGAGAAAAAGGATCGAGCTATTGCACACAGAAAAAGTCTGGCTGGGAGACCGTGGTTACCTCAAGATTCTTCAAGCACAGCTAATAGATGCGTAAGCAGGACTGTTGGCGTCATGCTTGATCGAATGAAAGAAGGACTTCAAAATGCAGTAAAACGTATCCTTGGTGCAGCAGTCCTGGATGAAGAAGCAGTAAAGGAATTCGTCCGCGACGTGCAACGTTCTCTTCTCCAGGCTGATGTGAATGTGAATATTGTCATGGAAGCTTCTTCAAAGATCGAAAAGAGAGCGATGTCTGAAACACCACCTCCTGGCTTGTCAAGAAAGGACCACATCGTGAAGATTCTTTATGAGGAGCTCTCAGGGCTCCTGGGAACTGAGGGAAACTTCGATCTCCCTGTAGACCGAACCACACTAATCCTCATGATCGGGATTCAAGGAAGCGGAAAAACTACGGTATCTGCAAAATTAGCTAGACACCTTCATCGAAGAGGATATCGTGTAGGGATTATTTGTACTGACACCTTCAGACCGGGTGCACTGACACAGCTCAGGATGCTCTGTGAACCATTCAAGATAGAAGTCTTTGGCCAGGAACATAACAAGGACGCTGCAGAGATAGCCGGCCAAGGATTGGAGCATTTCGGGAGTCTGGGAAAGAATGTCGTCATAATAGACACCGCGGGTAGGCACAAGGAAGAGAAAGGACTTCTGGAGGAAATGCAGGGCATATCCAGACGAGTCTCTTCAGATAGAGCAGTTTTGGTAGTAGACGGTACTATCGGTCAACAATGCTATTCCCAGGCCAAGGCTTTTCATAGCGCAGTGCCTGTCGGAGGGATCATCATAACAAAGCTCGACGGCTCAGCCCGTGGTGGCGGAGCTCTTGCAGCTGCAGCCGCCACTGGTTCTAGGATTTTTTTCATAGGTACGGGTGAAAGAATTGATGATCTAGAACAATTCTCTCCAACGAGATTTGTTGGTAGACTTCTGGGTCTGGGAGACATCAACGCACTTCTAGAGCATGCGCGAGAACTAGAAGACGAAGCTGACGAAAAGAAGCTTCAGAGGATTATGTCGGGCAAGATGACTATAGAAGATATGTATTATCAGCTTGAGCAAGTGAAAAAAATGGGATCTCTGCGGAAGATCATGGAACTCATCCCAGGAATATCATCAATGGTCGATACTGATAAGTTAGAGGGACTGGAGGATAAAATGACTCTCTGGAAGATAATCATTCAATCAATGACGAAAGAAGAAAAGACGGATCCAGATATCCTCAGCTCCTCTAGGATCCGCAGAATTTCAAGAGGGTCTGGGAACATGGAGAAAGCAGTGAAAGAAATGATGATCAACTATCGTCAGAGCAAGCAAGTTATGAAGGCCAGTAAAGGGCGCGCTCTGAAGCAAATTATGAAGAAGCTTTCTGCTCCATGAACTCAAACGTTGGGCCTAACTTGTTAGTGCTCCTAAAGAGATACAATCTATGTCGCATTTGCTTTGAACGACAACTCCCGCGAACAATAGTCCTGCCGTCTGCTTACGTAACTCGATCTGACAAGTGTAATGTCTGTGGCGGGATGATGAACCGAGCGGGTCGTCTGGCCAAGATGGTTTTACGCCAGCTAAAGCAATATGAGTTCGCTAGTTTCCTGATTGGAGCACGAGTACCCGCAGAAATCCTGGAGCAGGAAGATACGATAAGATCGGCATTGAAACTCAGGGGAGGTGAAACTCTGAAGGCACAAATTACTCGGACGGTTGGGGAGATCGTGGCTGACGTTACAGGAAAGAAGGTACAGTATCATCGTGCGGACGTCTTAGCCATTTTGGAACCAAAGACATCGACCATTGAAGTCTTATCCCGTCCGCTCTTCCTCTTTGGAAGATACTTGAAGTCGCGGCGAGGAATCTTGCAAAGAAATAGGAGGTGTCAAACCTGCAGCGGCCAAGGTTGTCCAACCTGTCTGCACTCAGGGTGGGAGAAAGTGAAAAGTGTTGAAAATATTCTCGCATCAGCCCTGACTAATGAGTTCCACTGCATGGAGATCCGCTTCAGTTGGATGGGGAGTGAAGATGACAACAGTTTGGTACAAGGAGAAGGAAGGCCATTCTACGCCGAGTTGTTAAACCCACAGATCCGCTCGTCTAAAGCAGCACAACGACTAACCGAAAAACGGTTAACTGGTGTCTCAGTGAATCAGTTGGAAATAGTCGATAATCGCCCTGAGGTTCTGCCACCATTCCTTGTGAAAGTCAGGATCAATATCACCGAGAATGGCAAAATTGAGTCAGAACGTCTTCGTATTCTCAAAGCAACTCTCACTAATGCCGAAGTGCACATAGATCAACCCAGAAAAAGAAAAACTGCAATAAAGAAGGTTTACTGGTTACGTTTCCGTCGCCGAGCCCCGAATCGACTGGAATTATACATGCTGTGTGACAGCGGCATTAGTATCAGGAAACTTGTAGGAGGAGACTACGGATCTATACATCCAAATTTTGCCACGATATTAGGCACCAGCATAACTCTGGATGAGAATAGACCGTTTGACATCCTAGATGTCATACTGCCGGATTCTACTATGAAGACGCAATCGTTATATCATATGTAATAGCAGTAGTTTCCTGGCAGCTCTTAGGGTGTATATGGTTGGCACGCTCTCATGGATATCGCAGAAAAACCAGGAGTCTACTGCGTCGACCCAAAGGCATGAGAACCCTAGCCCCGTTCTTGCAGGTATACCATGAAGGGGACGAAGTTGTTATCGATATTGATCCCGCTCAGGTGAAGGGAATGCCCCACCGCAGATTTCAAGGAAAGATCGGGAAGATCGATGAAGTTCATCGCCGTTCACTAACTGTCAATGTGCGTCAAGGCAGCAAGACGAAAAAGATCATTGCCAGATTGGAACATATAAAACCTCATCAGAGGGCATAATCACATGGTTGGCACTGAATCTCCTAAGAAACTCGTATCTATTTCTGAGGCTCGAGATATTCTTTCCAAGCTTGATCCCGAACAAGCCGACCAGATCCAGAAGAGAACAATAGACTATGCAAGCAAATTCTCTAAGGCTAGCGAGGATAAGACGATAGAAGCTAGACAACGTCTGATGGCTGAGTGTGAGTTGACGGAAGCAGAAGCTATAGAAAGCATCAACGTATTACCAAAAACTATAGCTGAGCTTCGCGTATTCACATCCGGATGGAAGAAACTTCTTCCCACTGACAAAATGGAAAAAATTCTAGGAATACTTCGAAAATTAGAATAGCTTTCTGTAGAACTCAACCTAACGTGAGGTCTTTGGCCGGTAGAGTAGAAAACACTCCCGAGAGTGGACTCGACCAATTATCAACCAAATAGTTTAAAGGAAACGCTTTGTTATATTCAGCTACGGCAGGTTCATTATGCTGCCATTCTGTTCACTTAAATTGATCTTAGGATGCAACGGGATTTTCATCGATCTCCCTACTGCCATGAATTCGCCGCGAAAACGGATTCTATGTGATATAGCTAATGAGTAACAGTCCCGGCCAAAAAAAATATGAGGAATATGCGTATGTACTGGACTTCCTTATACGCGGGAAATCTGTGGTGGTCCGCGGTAGAGAGGGTCCAATTGTTCAAGGATTGGGAGAAGAAAGGCTGAACATTCTCGAGATTCTTGCGATGGACGACATTACATTCACTACTGGAGAAAGGATTTCAATAGGCAAGGAAAGCAGGAATAAGGTAATCAGTGTTCTTGGTCGACTCAGCTATGAAGAGCTTACAAGAGAAGCAAGAGATCAGCTTCCGGGCGTCATTGAAGGAGTTGTGAAGATGAATGAGATCAAATACATTGCTTACTTCAACGAGCTCCAAGCTATTACTCCTCGACTTCATGGTTTGGAGCTCATTCCTGGTATAGGGAAGACATTCATGGTTCAAATAATCAAACAGAGACAAATGAAGCCATTCAATTCATTCGACGAGATACAGAAACGAGTTGGACTGAGAGAACCAGCTCGACTCATAGCTAAACGGATCATCGAAGAGATATCCGGAGGATCACGGATCAATCTCTTTGTGGGTCGATAAAATCAATACTGGGACAACGGGATCTACCGGTTCCGAAAGTTTTGGAGCATATAGCGAACCTAAACTTCATTCCAGGAGTGAAGAATTTCTCAAGTTGTTGACGTTGGACGAACAGTTCCAAAAGGAAGAAAATCTTACAGATTTATGCCCATAACTAATAGGCCGCATCCTGAACAAGAAGGACGAAAAACAAGAGGTTGAAAAAGTCCCTGCCATAATAGAATAATCAGGGTTGACGGAAGTGTCACTAAAAACTTATGGTATTAGCGAAGACACTCTTTTACTTCTAGAGACTATCAGAACTTGTCGCTCCAAGGTTGCACTTGAATTAGGAATTGGATCAGGAGTTGTAACTCTCGAACTTTCAAAAGGATCCAGCTGGGTCGTTGGATGTGATTTAGACATAGCTGCGCTTCGGGAGACACAACAATGTTGCGATTCAAAGGAGAACGTCGAATTGGTTTGTTGTGATGCAGCAAGTGCCTTTAGGGAAAGAGCCTTCGATTTAATCGTGTTCAATCCCCCTTATCTCCCAGGCAACGAAACTTCGGATTTGGCGACTGATGGAGGTATGGATGGAATAGAGGTCACACTGAAATGGATCCAGTCCGCCCGCCAAACGCTTCGCAGAGGAGGTAACATGATATTCATCAGTTCTAGTCTGGCCAACAGAAAGGAACTTTTGATGAAGATTCGGAATCTTGGGATTGAAGTTATTCCTTTAAACAAGAAGAAGCTCTTCTTTGAAGATCTAATAGCATACAAGACAATTATTCCAAGTACACTTTCCAGCGATCGTCCCCAGACCACCCAAGAATCCTAGTCGATATGATCTATTTTGCCTCGACGTCGACTGTTTTAGTTTGGAGACACCAGTCTATCCAGAACAAAAAAAACTTCAAGGGTTAATCGAAATGCTTCAAAGAAGAGAAAATACACCATGAAGTCCACAACACCCGGTAGATTTGCGATAGCACTAGTGCAGCCGTCCCGACCCCTCAATGTCGGGTACGTAGCACGAACTATGGGAAACTTTGATCTAAAACGTCTTTACATTGTGGATAGCAAAAAGGATCTTACCTCCGCAGCTGTCAAATTCGCATCTCATGTTCCCTCTATAATTTCGAAATCAAAAAGTTGTTCTTTCGACGAACTTCGGTCGAAATTTAGGATTCTTGTCGGGTCTACCGCTATCGAAGGAGTAAGCTCTTCAAACGTCCCACGATCAACGATCGATCCAAAAGAACTTGCAGTACGGATTTCCGGATTCGAAACACACACATGTATCGTGTTTGGCAGAGATACAACCGGACTCACCAATAAAGAGCTAGCATCATGCGACATGATTGTCAGAATCCCGGCTAAGATAGAATATCCAACACTCAACATCTCTCATGCAGCAGCCATTCTATTTTACGAGTTATCGCAATCTCGATTTCGCAGTAGTCGTACTCTTGCCTCATCTGACGCGCGTAATCGCACCTTATCGCTCGTACTAGAACTAGCAGAAGAGCTCCGAATTCCGAAGTACAAGATCTCGTTGATTCATGCTGCCTTCAAGAACATACTAGGACGAGGACTTCCCACCAGTCGAGAGGTTTTTCTCTTGACAGGAATTCTCCGAAAGGCCATGGTCGCGTTAAGAGACAAGTGTTAACAAACTAGATTTCGTTCAAAGCTTCTGAAGCAAGTACAGAGCGCGCCCGAGACGTCGTTGAGAAAGACCTTCGATCTTCAAGGGATAGCGGACTCTCAACTGGCCATCCCGAGGTTGATATGGCATCAGATGACAATCTGCAATTACTTGATCCAGGTTAAGCGCTAGTCGATGTCCATCTAGCGTAGGAATCACTGGAACTACTAGAGCTAGTCGCCCTCCCCGCCTAAGAAGAGAGGTCATCGCTATAGTAGCACGAGAATAAGTCCGTCTGGAATCCGCTAGCCACTTCTCTGCTCCAGACCTTGAAGGAGCTCCCTTCAGAGAGGGTATTAGAAGAGGTTCCGAAGCTATCGCGTCTATCGATTCTTGCTCAAAGATGCGGTCTATTTGTAGTGCATCACCCCTAATTACCTCCGGATGTTGGCCTTGTTGCGACATGAGAACGTAATCTTGTAACCATTTCAAGTTCTTCCGAGCTTGCCTGACTCTCAGAGGATCAGCATCAACTCCTTTCACAGAAGAACCTACTAACAACCCCTCCTGGAGGATCGTTCCAGTACCACAAAAGGGATCTAACAGTAATTTCCCTGTCCCAGCGCCAGCTAGGTTAACCAAAGTCCTCGCAAGCCTTGGAGGCATGCTAATGCTAGAATCACCCTCAGGCCTCTGTAGATCACGATACCGGTATCTTTCCAGGTCCATGACTTCAATCGTATTAGCTGCAAACCAACCTGTAGAGAGACCGGCAAATAGAACTTCAAATATTCGTTTGTCGACGCGTTTAGCTTCTATCTCCTCTTTTCCACCAGTAGAGAGATGCATTTTCTTAGCCCGAGTAATCCCCAGATCGTCCATTTCCTTCATCAATTCACGCTCAAGATGGTCCCGAAGACTTTGTACGTCCATTCCTGGCGTTCGGTAAATGCTAATAGCCCACCGGAGCTTCTTTCTTGCTTGATCTCCCAGTGGAACATTTCTGAAACAGTCTACAAGATAATCATCTCTCTGTCTTGACGGGGGTACATTGAAAAAAACACGGCCAATCTTGTAACATCCACCCAACTTTGCCATCCATTTCCATTTCCTATGGATAGAAGTAGAGATGGCCGCTACGGCATTGCTTTCTCCAAGAAGCTTGAAGTCCTCTTTCATGTCCTCCAAATATCTTGCGATCTCTAGCGTCGAGATCCTGGCAAACGCTAGAACGAATAGATAAGATGCACACGTCTCATTGTTCCCCCCCATACGCTCATCTCTTTGATTTTGGAACTTCACACCCTACCAAGAGACTTCGGCCCCTTTAGAACATGTGTGGTTTTTTTCCGATGGATTTTTATCCAGCAGATCGAAGGAAGTAACAACAATCGGTTTCAGAAATGAAAGGAAAGAATTACCGCATACCTAGTGGAATGCCACTCACTAGCAAGCAGTTTGCTCCGAGTGCTCCTCATTCAAAGATCGCGCGCTTCTCCACTGGCACTGCTAGTCCAGACTATGATTATATGCTGAAGCTTGTCTCGAAGGAAAGATCTCAAGTCCGCCACAGCGCTATCGAGGCAGCGCGTGTAGCTGCAAATAAGAAAATGACTTTACTTGGAGAAAAGAACTACTTCATCCAAGTCAAGGTCTATCCACACGTAATCTTGAGGGAGAACAAGATGATTGCTACAGCTGGAGCAGATCGCCTTCAAGAAGGAATGCGAAGATCGTATGGAAAGCCCCGCGACTTGGGAGCAAGATTGAATATAGGTTCTGTCTTACTCCAGTTAAGTGTCAATAACATTCACCTAGCCCAAGCTAAGCAGGCCTTCAAAACAGCTGCAAGTAAGATGCCAATGACTACGGACATCCAAATCATCCCTCTAAATCCGAGTGGCAAGACCCTTACAAAGTAGTGTACAAGAAGAGAAATTTCCGCCATCGTATAGAATCTACGTTGCTTCGTCATCTCTTATATTCCCCAACATAATTATGAAGAATTTGGTGTGTCTGGGTTTTGTTCCACATCGACAAGAAAAAGATCGATGAGGAGATTCGAGGTAAGAATCCCAAAATAGTGGCGTTTAGCGCTCCCGACGGCTTGCTCAGCCAGACAGCGGAAATAATGTCATGGGTGCAAGAAAAATATGGCATAGAAGCCTATCTGATCGCAGACCCCTGCTGGGGGACTTGCGATACCACCGATGAGGATGCAAGAAAGATAGGTGCAGATATTGTGTTTAATATTGGCCACACGGTCATCATTGGACGACTTGGTAGAAGGACTAGTCTAATCGACGCTTATGATGACATTTCTTTTGATGAAGTTTTACTGAAGGCCATCCCCCTACTCCGAGAATTCACAAGGGTTGGCCTCGCCACTTCTAGTCAACACCTACGTTCCCTTGAAGATGCAAAGAGCTTCTTAGAACAGAACCAGATCCCGGCGCTCCTCGGGCATGGGAAGGGACAGCTTAACGATGGACAAGTGTTTGGTTGCGAATTCTACTCCGTGTTTGACATCAAGAACGAGGTTGACGCATTTGTCTTTCTAGGCCAGAGCAGGTTTCATGCTCTTGGTGTTATGCTCTCCACAGGGAAGCCCACTTTCATGGTCGATCCATATCTTGCTGAAGTCGTAAATATTTCGGAGCTTGCCGAGAAATCTGCGAAGAAGGCCGTCTTGACCGTGTATAAGGCCCTTGACGCAGAGCGTTTCGGAGTCATCCTGGGCCTGAAAGAGGGACAACTTTTGCGGAATAGGGCGTCGAAAATTAAGAAGCAATTAGAAGATTTGGGGAAGAGCGTCCAATTGATCGCTATTCGCGACGTAACGCCAGAAAATCTCGTTCGTTTGCGAAATGTAGATGCATTCATACAGACAGCCTGTCCGCGGATCTCTACAGATGGCTACGTTTTCGATAGGCCGGTCCTCTCAGTCCCCCAAGCAGATGCACTAATGGAGCTCCTGCAAGGAAGAAACCCTACGGAATTTTTCGAAAAACCTCATTGGCTCTAGCTCTTGATCTATAGGGAAAAGTTATGAACTTTTTATAGCGAGAGAAAGTAATATCATTTCGGTGTACCTCAGTTGACAGTAACCATGAAACGTCGTCCTTCCGTGCCTGGAGAGAAGCTCGCTGTTGCTGAAGAATTCGAAGGTCGTGACGGCACTTACCTAGCGGACGGCGTAGTCCGATCTCAAGTCATGGGAGAAGCAATCTATGAAATGACTGACCGAACCATTACGGTCACTGCTAGAAGGTCTCTAACCAAGCTTCCACGGCCTGGGGACGTTGTGATAGGGACTGTGGACACAGCTACTCCAAACGTAGTCAACATGACTATCCAAAACATAAACGGCAATCCGACCGAAGGTGGATTCACTGGAATGCTCCTACTTGATCAGAATAGATCCTCGGGGCGTGGAGGTAGGCGAAAGAAGCTCCCATGCAAAGCTAGCGATGTCTTGAAGGCCGCAGTTGTAAGCAACAAGAATGCGATAATTCATCTATCGATCTCCGAAGAACAATACGGAGTTATTCGAGCTTCATGCAGCTTCTGTGGTGGACTATTCAAAGCCTCACGCGGCCAAGTAGAATGTACTCGTTGTGGAGGCTTCGAAGAACGAAAACTAGCGGCCACCTACGGAGTAGAAAGTATCTAAAACACTGCGCTCAAGAGTTTTATAGAATATTGAAGATGAAGTAACAAATTGCCTATCGTCGAGGCCAAGTACATCTGGATGGACGGAACATTTGTCCAGTGGAACGAGGCGAAGGTACATGTCCTTACTCATGGACTACACTATGGGACTGGTGTTTTTGAAGGGATTCGCGCTTACAAGACAGAAGATAATCTTGTGATCTTTCGCCTAGAAGACCACATGAAGCGTTTGATACGCTCGGCCAAGCTGATTCAAATTCCTTTCGATCTTAGCCTCAAGGAGTTATGCAACGCCACAATAGAACTTCTTAGGAAAAACGAAATTCGAGAGTCGGCATACATTCGGCCTATCGTTTTCGTTGGCTATGGAGGAATTGGACTCGATTATTCTGGTTTTCCCATTAGTACTGCTATCTCTGCCTTTCCATATGCTAAGTACTTTGGAAAGAGTGCACTCAATGTCTGCACATCAACATGGCGCAGAATATGGGATGCGTCTCTTCCACCTCAAGCCAAAGCTTGTGGAAATTACCTGAATTCCGTTCTTGCCCGGATGGAAGCACGAGCACGGGGCGTTGATGAAGCGATACTACTAGATCATAATGGAACTGTCAGCGAAGGATCTGGAGAAAATATCTTTGTCGTGCAGGACGGTGAGATCGCTACTCCACCTCAATCTTCGTCAGTCCTAGCTGGGATCACGCGGGATTCAGTAATCAAGATAGCACGTGATGAGGGCATAAGTATTGTCGAGCGACCCGTATCTCGTGCAGAGCTATACACTGCTGACGAAGTATTCTTCTCTGGGACTGCAGCAGAGATTACCCCGATCATACAGATCGATGGAAGAAACATAGGACAAAATACTGAAGGGAAAGTCACCGCTGTCTTGTCTAGAATATATGCACGGGCAGTAACAGGTGTTATTGAGAAGTACAGGGGGTGGTTAACTGAAGTCTATCCCTAGCCATACACTGAGTAAATCGGCTCAATCAAATCCAAGAATAGCATTTCAGGGTGATCGCGGTGCTTACAGTGAGGAAGCAATTGTAAGTTTTTTTGAAAGACCTTTTCGGCTTTATCCTGCCAAGACGCTGACAGACACCTTCCATGCCCTTGAATCAAGTCATGTAGACTATTCAGTAGTTCCCATAGAGAACTCCCTGGAAGGTAGCGTGAACGAGACATACGATCTATTGCTCAAATCTAAAGCAAAGGTCCTTGCAGAGATCAATCTTAGAATAAACCATTGTCTGATAGCTCACCCCTCAACTGAAGTTCGCACCATATCCAAAGTCTTTTCTCATCCTCAAGCTTTAGCCCAATGCAGAGGATATCTACAAAATCTCCAAGTAGAGGCCATACCGACATACGATACTGCTGGAAGTGTCAGAATGATCCGCCAACGCAAATTGCGCGACTCAGCTGCTGTAGCAAGTAACCACGCCGCGCAGTACTTCAAAATGAAAGTACTTGTAAAAGGTATTCAAGACGCACCGAATAACTTCACCCGTTTCTTTGTCCTTGGCAAGGCCAGGTCCAAAGAGACTGGGAGAGACAAGACATCGATTATTTTTTCTCTGAAACACATGCCTGGAGCTCTCTATGAAGCTCTAGGTGAATTCGCATCAAGAGACATAAACCTGATAAAGATTGAATCCCGCCCCACCCGGCAACTGATATGGGAATACTACTTCTACCTTGACTTTGAACGCCATCAGGTTGACAAAAAGGCCAAAGAGGCCTTGAAGGGACTAAAGGGCCGATCTTCCTTTCTCAAAATACTAGGCTCATATCCAAGGGCAGAGCCGTTGCCCTAAGTTTATTATTGTGCTCCATCTACTTCACGATAACGATTTGGAATTCCATGTTACTGAGGTCTCAAAAAAGGAGATAGAACTTCGTATTGAAGATGAAGATTATTCATTAGCTGATATTCTCCGTCATGAGCTGTTGGCAATAGAAGATGTAGAATTTGCAGGTGTCCAGCCCCCCCATCCCCTACTCCGACGACTAGTAATCAGAGTCCGCGCGAAGAAGGGGTCACCAATGAAACATATTGAAGAAGGAGCACTCCGGGCCGCCAAACGTGTAAAGGAACTACGAGAGGCAGCTGAGAAGGTACTACCTTAGCCCAACAGAAGAAAGCACACCAATCTCGATAATCCCTAGGAATCTTCAGTTAAATTTATAAGAAATCGACTAGCCGGCTGGCTCTAATTCTAGGATTATACTTCAATCCAGAATTATAATGGTGTGTGAAAAATTGCAATTCTGTAAGGAATGTGGAACACGGTTAGCTTTCAAGATACTCAAGGATGAAAAGGACAAAGAACTCAAGGTCATGGCTTGTACTAAAGAGGACTGCGGTTTTTACGTTCAAGCAAAAGGTGGAAGGATGGAGGAAGGCGGATCAGAGACTAGTGAGGGTCAGATCAGAGTAATCGGAAAGGAAGACGAAAAACAGAGAACCATGCCAACTGTCACGATACCTTGCCCCAAATGCAACCATAAAGAGGCAGTATGGTGGTTGCTTCAAACTAGATCTGGAGATGAACCTCCGACTCAGTTCTATCGTTGTACTCAATGTAACCATACTTGGCGGAATTACGCGTAGACAATCAATGTTCTTGGCTGAATTCCTTGCTAATTCCTTCGACAAATTACTTTCAGACTCAATTGACACATTAAGAAAGCCAGTAGTACAACTATTAACACCATCTAGGAAGAAGATGTGGAATCTTTAACTCGCAACATTTACTAGCTAGGCCGTTGGTACAGAAAAAGAGAGAGCAAGATTAAGTTGGTCTTCCTAGCAAAGGCATCTTCGGCAAAGGAGTGGAAAAGAGTTGCAGCGGCAATAGGTCACTTGGTAGAAGAAGCAAGTTTCGATGCCTCTCCAGAAGAAATCAGCTTCCGAGCAATGGATCCAAGCCATGTAGCCATGATCGATCTTGTTTGGCCAAATACCGCGTTTGAGAAATATGAATGTGACAAGCAGTTCAGGTTCACAGTACGTGTCGATGACTTGGTCAAGGTGCTTAGAAGAGCCGAAAGCAAAGATGCTATTGAGCTCAGCGCTGCCGATGACCAAACACTGATCTTCAAGATCTTTGACGGCTACCGCCGCGAGTTCAAGATCCATCTAGTTGAAAGCACTGCTGCTCCTACTCCTATTCCCAAGCTGTCATTCAATGCCAAGCTGCAAGCTATTCAGGGTACAATCGAGAAAATGCTGAATGATATTTCTGTCGTTTCAGATCATGTCATTATAGAGGCAGGGAAGGACAAGGTAATTCTTTCTGGAAAGAGTGATCATGGGAGCGCTGCTGTAGAGCTTGAAAAAGGGAGCCCTGATTTACCTCTTTACGAAGTCAAAGAAGAAAGCAAAGCAACATACAGCATCGATTACCTTCTCAATATTTCAAAGGCAGCTGCTAGTGTGACTGATTCCATAACATGTGAGTACTCCAACAAGATGCCGCTGCGAATGGAATTCAAGCTAGCGGAGACAGGGGGGCAGATTCACTTCTATTTGGCCCCACGAGTCGAAGAAAAGTAAGAAGTTTCTGGACTAAATGAACAAGAAATAACACTAAAAGCTCTTCGACAAGGCAAGTTTGTCCAGCTATTGATACTTCTGTGCTGACCCAAAATCAGAAGGAATGCTGCGGATTAAAATGTACTATTCAAACGACAATATGAGAGTGATCTTTTCTAAATTATGAATCTAGACTTTACGTTAGCACATGCTTTGGCTTTATCATTTTCTACCAGGTAGGTCCCTCCCCAGATCATCTGTGTCAGGCCGGTGATTTGATAGTAGGGATGAATGGCCAACATCATCCCATTACGGATAAGTGTAGGGTCATCTTCAGAAAGTGAGTCTGGTTTCTCTAAATTGTCCAGTCCCATGCCATGTCCTAATCTAAACCAGCCTGAATTCTTTGGTGGAAGCTTCTTCAACGATTTTGTGACTTGTTTGACGAGTCCCCCAATGGTAGTTTGTCCGGGCTTCACTAGGTCGGAAACCCCATAGTATGCGTCTGTGGCATCTTGGAATAGTTCCTGTATCTCTTGTGAAGCTTCACCTACCGCGAAAGTCCCCACAGTCTCAGTAGTGTAGCCTTTGTATCGTGGTATGACCTCAAAAATGTACCTATCTCCCCTCTTCATCTCTCTATCGAAAGCAAGGTGGTACCTCTTACTACCATCTAGTCCTCCGAAGTGCACATGTGCAACCTCTACTCCTTCTTCTCGCATGGCATTCTCGGCTACCGTCACCAGTTTCTCCTCTGGAAGTCCATCTCTTACAATATCAAGCGCTACATCATAGGCCTTGTTTCCTATCTCAGCAGATTTGGCACATAATTTCAATTCGTTTTCACTTTTGATCTGCCTCAGAGAGTCAAGAATGTCATTAGCTTCTACCAGTACAGCATCTTTCATTAGTTTCCGCAAAGGCCATTCTATTCCTCTCTCAGGGACATAGCCAGCCAAACCGATCTTTCCTCGTTGAAGACCATGATCAGACAGTATTCTAATGCAGTCTTCAGCTAACGAGTCTAGATCGCCCGCTCCCATTGATGATCCTTTGCAGACGCGTACGTCGTCTATGACAGCTAGTTTACGTGACGTGTCAATATGGCCAGGAACTCTAGTCAGAAGAGTTGGCTCTCCGTCCGTGGGCAAAATAAGGAGGCCGGCGTTGGAGACACTGTAATCAGGATAGAAGCCACTTAGGTACCGGACTGCATTGAACCGGAATGAGTATACAACAATGGCGTCCAATCCGCGCGCTGCCATTGCCTGCTTAGTTTTATCAATCCGTTCACGATATTCAAACTTCGGAATTTCCATTGTCATTCACCATGGTGATCTAAGAAACTGATGATATTTCCTTCTTAGTAGTTTATATCGTTTGAATAACAACGACAGAGACAATAGTTAGACTGATAAAGACAACAGACGTCCTAGCTTACATGGCTGTAGAAGAAAGATTAAGGGAATTGGGCCTTGTTCTGCCCACCGCGCCGGCTGCTGCTGGAGCCTATGTTCCGACTGTCAGAGTAGGAGATCTATTGTTTGTTGCTGGACAACTCCCGTACGAGAATGGAACAGTGAAAGTCCAAGGGAAATTGGGGAAAGATCTTACTATCGAAGCGGGTTATTCAGCAGCTCGTCAGTGTGGCCTAAACGCATTATCACAAATCAAAGAAGCCCTCGGCAGTCTGGATAATATCAAGAAGTTTGTCCGAGTCGTTGGATTCATCAATAGTGATGATGGATTTGGAGACCAACCAAAGGTACTAAATGGTGCATCAGAGCTATTTGGTCAGATCTTTGGAGACCGTGGAAAGCATACAAGGTTAGCTATCGGTGTTAATTCGTTACCAAAACAGGCTGCAGTTGAGGTAGAGGTACTCGTAGAAGTCTAGCATTTCTATGACCACATATTGAATAATCTAAGGAACATGTACAGACAATGAGTATTACGGTAATCATTTCTTTCGAAGTAGAGGATTTCGATAAACTGAAGTCCGTATTTGACGCTGCCGAGAAGTTTAGAACTGAAGCAGGTATTACGGCAGCGGCTTACAAGAATATGGACGCCTCCAACAATGTAAGGATAATCGGTACGGCAACGTCAAAAGAAGCATTTACTGCGTTTTTTTCCACCCCCGCTCAACAAGAGCGTATGAAAAATGCAGGAGTGATATCACCTCCAACAGTCACGTTTTTGGAATCCGGATAGTCTTAATTGTGAAATGTCCCATCCCAATCTTCAGTGAAGATCTTTACCAATGTAAAGAAAGGCTCCAGGAATTCAGAGCATACTCGATGGACGAACACGCACGACGTACTACTGAGATTTGCGAAGCTCCAACCTAAAGCCAGTTCAGTCGATGAGGATGGGAACCCATGAACTGGGTAGACTCCATTCGTAGCATCAAGGATAGGTGGGCTTCGGGGAAACCGCGCTTCAGGAACGGCGTTTCAAAGATTGGAGCCTCCACCATCGGGAACCAGTACTACTGCGAACAAAAGGTGGAGATGGAATATACCGCGGGCAAGATAGAGACCGAAAAGAAAACAGCTGGGACGGCCCTGCACTCGATTCTGCTCGCAATGAAGAAGACGACACCGGATGAGGTGATCAAAGAAATACAAACCAAGGACGTCTATTACGCATCATTCCCCCTACTCGCCAACTTTTCGGAGTTGGTTCTTACGGGTAAACCTGACGTGGTGATCTTCGTCAAAGGCTCTCCTCTCTTTGTCGTCGAGCTGAAGACCACAGGCACCGACATCTCCAAACTCTGGCCAAACCAGCTGGTTCAGGCAAGAGTGTATGGCTTGCTACTGCAGGAGATGGGTTTCGACTGCTCAAGACTCAAACTCGCCGTAATCAGCCATCGACGTAATGGAGACATATCGGGAGAATACCGAAGGAAATTTCTGGACTCCATGGTCAAACTTCTAGTCAAGGAAAGGGAAGACGCGGCAGGGAACCGGGGAGATTTTCACGTCCACCTAATCGACTATGCAAAGGAGGATGCTGTCGCTAATGTGAAGTGGGCTGAAGATTATTGGCTCTCGAAACGGCAGCCTATCTCGGCGCGAAATGTAGGGAAATGCCGATCGTGTGAGTACGTCGATACATGTCCAGCAAGCTTGGTCAAACCCACCGAATCATCACCGGAGTAGCATTAGTCGGTCTTTTATGCGTGGGAATGTCCCATCCCAATCTCTAACCCTACTAAACTAAGCAAGGGAAACTAAATCTGGTATTAACAAGATATTGGAACTGTAGTTCAGGATCCTACCGGAGGACTTCATCTCTGAGAGCAATCATTTGGTCATTCAAGTTATCCAAGCTCGAATAGATTACTTTGAATTCAAAGTGCTCTACTCCAGCATCTATATACTCGCCTATCCTCCTAGCAACTTCTTCGG
This sequence comes from Thaumarchaeota archaeon UBA141, assembly GCA_002495315.1. Taxonomy (GTDB): domain Archaea; phylum Thermoproteota; class Nitrososphaeria; order Nitrososphaerales; family UBA141; genus UBA141. The sequence goes on along the minus strand of DAEN01000094.1, from coordinate 16,420 downwards.
GTGAACCGATGATATGCCTTTTTTCAGCTTCAGGATAGTTTTTCATCTGTCTCTCATATGTGTAAAGGCTTTGAGATATTGTCTGTTGGGCCCTACTAGTAACATCTTCAGAGGCTTTCCCCACATGTAGATACTTTTCTACAGCTATCGTTACTCCCTTCGGAGATCTACCATTGCGAGTAAGCTCATCCCTTAGAAGATCTACTCCTAACCTCATTTCGTCAGGCGATAGCCAACCCGGTATCCATCCATCCCCAACACTTGCAGTTCTCCGAGCAGCCTCATTACTCCATCCACCTACCCATACAGGAATGCCGCCCTCTTGCAGTGGCTTTGGATACATTTCAGCATTCTTGAAGGCGACGTATTCACCATCATAGGAAGCATAGGGCTCCGACCAGAGAACCTTCATTGCTTTAACAAAATCTAACATTCGATCTCCCCTCCCTTTCAGCGGAACATCGAAAATCTCAAACTCCTTCGACATTACAGTTGCTCTTGAGCCAAGGCCGACCCCAAGGATCAACCTCCCATTGGACAAGTGATCAATATTTGCTGCTTGCTTAGCTATATGTACCGGGTTCCGACAGGGCATAGCTAGACAGGCAACTCCTAACAATATTGTATTCGTATACGCCGAAAGATGAGAAAGTAACGTCATAGACTCTAGGAAGGTCGGTTCTTGTCCTGGTCTCAGTGCTTCAGCTGAGCCTGATGATATATGATGTTCATGCATCTCTCGCGTCCATTGTACATGATCATGTACCCATATCGAATCATATTCCAACTCCTCAGCTTTTTTCGCAATCGATATCACATTATTGAGACTAGCGAAGGGACCGGAGACTGGAAGCCGAATACCAAATCTAGTTTTAGTCACAATATTCACCTCTCAAGGCCTAGCAAGATTTTTTCTCTTGTTAGAGGAAGAGAAGTTATCTTGATACCTGTAGCATCAGAGACAGCATTCACTATAGCAGGAGCGACAGGTGATAGCGGGGCCTCACCACACCCCTTAGCTCCATAGGGCCCAGCCGGATGCGGCGTTTCTAAGATGATTCCAGATGTACGAGGAGCTTCTAGAGATGAGATTATTTTATAGTCCTTTAGGTCTGCATTTGCTATTTTTCCATCCACTACTACTAGCTCTTCCGAAAGAGCATAACCCATCCCCATAATTAGACTTCCCTGAATCTGCCCGGTTACTGTCGCAGGATTAATGGCCTTACCTACGTCTACTGCCCCATGAAGTTGGAGTATGCGGACTTCACCTGTCTCGGTGTTAACAGCGACTTCAGCAGACGCAGCTGCAGAGGTATAATGAGCCACAACCCTCGAAGTAGAGGATTTGCCAGTTTCATAGTGGAGTTCTCCACCTTCCAAGATCCATTCTCCTTCCACAACGAAATCGCCGGAAGATCTCTCATGCAGCTGAGCTAGTGTTACGCTAGCTCCTCTAGGACCACTAAAGATCTTGAGGGCACCATCGATCGTCACCTCGGAAGACAGGCATCCAAGACACGCAGCTGCTCCATCACGCAACTTTTCCTTCATTAATCTTGAGGCGTAAATTAGAGCATTTCCTGTATTGAAGGTTTGTCGGCTACCCGCGGCTCCAGTGCTATGTGGAGATCCTTCACTTACCGGCATGAGACTAATTTTGGAGGGATCTAAACCTAGTTCCTGGGCGACAAGCTGAACCATAGCGGTATGACTTCCTTCTCCAATATCTACGATCGCAGAATCTATCTCCAAGCTTCCATCCCGCTTGAGAACAAGCTTTACACGAGATTTGAAATTAGCATGAGACCATTTCTCCGCAATTGCAAGACCTTTCCCCATTAGCCACGGTGTATTGGCGGGACGTCTCTTAGGCCATCCGATCGCTCTTGCAACTTCCTGTAGGCAGCCTTCACCATTTACGCTTTCCATCATTTCGCCTAAGGCACTAGTCTGACCGCTCTTGAGCAGATTTTCAAGACGAATTTCTACAGGATCTTTACCAATCCTCCTAGCTATATCATCCATCTGTACTTCCATTGCGAAATCCATCTGCGGCCCTCCGTAGCCTCTCATTGATCCTGCTGGCACATGGTTTGTATAGACCCTATAAGCATCAACAGTAAGATTGGGTATTGCGTATGTCGAAGCTGCTGCAATACCAGAATTTCTTACAACTGCAGAACCCTGTGGAGAATAGGCACCTCCATCGAATATAATCATCATCTTCCGGGCTAGGATTTTTCCTTCCTTTGTTACTCCATCCTTAATGCTAATAATAGCTGGGTGTCTCACTGATGTAGCTGTAAAGATCTCTTCGCGCGTCAACGAAATGAAAACTGGTTTCCCTGAAATCCTTGATAGTAGAGCCGCAATCCCTTCAGAATGAAGAGCTGCTCTGTTCCCAAAACCTCCACCTATGTGACGCGGAATAGTAAGCTTGACCTTGGATGGTCCCATGGACAATGCTTCAGCGACGAGATCTCTAACCTCGACCTCTTGTGTGGATGCGATTATCGAAACCTCTTCACCTGTTACCTGGGCTACGGAAGAGATCGGCTCCAAGTGGAGGTGTTGAACACGTGGCAAAGTAAACGTATTCTCGACTGTCAAGTCAGCCCTCTTCATCCCGTCCTCCATGTTCCCATGCCTTATGCGCAGATATGCCGAAACATTCGGCATATCCGGCTCTAATCTTGGGTAGAAGGGCTTTTTTCCAGTCACATCATATTGAAGAATTTCAGGATGTAGTTTGACTTTTTGATTAGGCCCCAATGACCCTTTGGGGTCGAAGAGAGATTCCAACGGTTCATATGATATCTCAATTGCGTCCATAGCCTCCTCAGCTGTTTCTAGAGATTCAGCAGCCACTGCAACAATAGGTTCTCCTACATATCTGACCCGTTCTCTTGCCAGAAGTTGGTTGTCGTGGACTCCAATTGAAACGCTTCCATGAGGGTTTTTCTGTTGGAGATCACGGCCTGAGATCACAGCCCGAACCCCGGGGAGTCTTAGGGCCTTCGCAAGATCCACCGATTTTATTAGAGCATGTGGATATGGACTGCGTTTTACTTTGCCGTACAGAATACCCTTCAGCCTATAATCCGTTCCGTATTTAGCTCTCCCTGTGACTAGATCGTGGCCATGAAGTGGGTGTAGAGATCTCCCAATCTGCTGAACGCTCTTCAAGTCAACTAAGCCGGTCGTTAACAGTCAAACCTCCCTTAATCTTTTAACAACAGGAGCTCAGCCATACAATCTATGAAGACTATCGAAGAGGTCATCGTAGCAAGGAACACGGGCAAAGCATTCACAGTTAGAACAGGTGATCATATCAGAATATATGGAATGACCATAGTAGATTTTGTTGCTTTTAACCTCCATAACCTTAGAGAACGTCTAGACCAGGCGCGAACAAAGGCTAATGATGGCAAGGTGTTTGTGAGCACCGGTGACAAGCTCTACTCAAAAGCTAACAATGTCATGTTCACTATTTGTGAGGATACCTTCCATGAAGGCACACACGATCTCCAGTACGGAATGTGTAGCAAGGAGAGATATGGTTTAGTGATTAACTCTGGCAAGATAAGAGAGACCTACAAGGTAGATCTTAGACCTGAAGAGCTGCCTAAGCATGGATGCTTAGAGAATCTATCCAATGCATTGTCACCGTGGAAGATAGAACCGGAAGACATCCCTAGTCCATTTAACCTCTATCAGGCCATGAAGATCGATCCCGAAAGGGGAACCATCGAACACACCAGGATCTTACCTAAACCAGGCACCTATGTTGATCTTAAGGCAGAAATGGACTGCTTGACAGCAGTAAGTGCTTGCCCTAATCCCTCGAAATGGACACCCAAATCACAGGAGCCGAAAGTAATAGTCTATGAAGAAGACTAATCACATAAATGAAGAAGCAACCTCATCCCTAAAGAGCTTCATCATCTCCAGGTAGCTTGGTATAGAAGAATAGATGAATTTTGTTTCGAAATGTGTCACGCCCGCATTGACGTAGGCTTCTGCCTGCTTCCGGACCTCCTCCACTGATCCTATTAGACTCCTCGTTTGAAGCCCCTCGTAAGTAAGATCTCTCTCGAAAGTCCCTCGGCTACCCCCCAACGTATCAGCCGCAGTTCGCTTAGCTTCTCCAGGATCCTTCGATAGGCTCACATAAACCTCAGCGCCGAGCTGGAGTTTAGTATCGTCTCTTCCTGCTTCCTTTGCCATCAGTTGCACTTCTCCAAAACCTTCACGGCTTTCGGTAGGCGTCAGCCACGCTGGCAACCAAATATCTCCATGTAACGCGGTTCTTTTTGCTGCAGGTTTAGTCCAACCTCCTACCCAGATTGGGGGATGTGGCTTCTGTAGTGGTTTTGGGTATATCTCTGCACCGTTGAAACTTACGTAGGTCCCCTGATAGGAAGATACATCTGTTGTCCAGATTGTCTTAATTGCTTCGATGTATTCATCTGCTCTTTTTCCCCGCCCCTTCGTTTCAATCCCAAAAATTTCGTATTCACGCGAACCCAAAGTAGCAGGAGAGCCAATACCTATTCCGATATCTAGGCGACCATTCGACAGTACATCGAGATTGGCTAACTGTTTGGCAGCATAGATGGGATTTCTAAGTGGCAATACCAAGCAAGCTAATCCCAATCTTATCTTTTCCACCCTTGCAGCTAAATATCCAAGAGTTGTGATCGATTCATAGAAAGTAGGTTCTTGGCGTTCGTTTAGTGCATCAGAGGATCCAGATGAAACATGGGTCTTATGTATCTCCCTTGTCCAGGCAATATGATCGTGAACCCATGCTGAATTGTAACCTAACGCCTCGGCCTCTTGGGCTACTTGAGTCATTGCTTCCAGTGATGCAAGAGGTCCTGAATTAGGTAATCTGACACCGAAGTCTATCTTCACGTCAAAGCTTCCACAGAGTATCCTCTTAACAATTCCGTCGGTACACCCATTATTAGTCCATGCACATAACCAGCGATAAATATGTGGCTTGAAAGGACTAGACGGTCTAATGTCTAGTCACCCAAGATTTGGGTTAGCAATACCCAATTGCCGCGAGGGACTATATTATCCACCATCCTTTGCCGGCCCAAGGGCAATGCTCGATACCGGAATTATGGCTGAAGAGTTGGGCTATGACTCAGTTTGGGTGAATGACCATTTTACTGCACCCAAATACGTTGAAAATATGTGGAGAGAGGCACCTAACTTCTATGATCCTTTGATCACTCTAGCCGCACTTGCCACTGCAACCCAAAGAATTCGTCTTGGTGTAGCGGTAGTGGTAATGCCGATCAGGGAACCACTAGTGCTAGCGAAACAAGCATCAACGCTAGACGCACTTTCTAATGGAAGATTGATACTAGGTACAGGATTAGGTGCATACAAGGAAGAGTTTGAAGCTACCGTACCTTCAATTAATACTACAGAGAGACCTGGCCTCCTTGACGAAAGACTCGCAGCTCTGGTACAACTTCTAGTGGGAAGCAAGACCACTTTCAATGGTCGCTACACTAAATTCGTAGATGTAGAACTCCACCCTAAACCTGTTCAAGATCCTTTTCCTGTTTACATTGGTGGTAACGCCGAGAAAGCTATAGAGAGAGTCGTGAAGTTTGGCAGTGGATGGATTCCGGTCGGATTAGGTCCGACTGAGATTGAAGAAAAAGTAAGAGAATTACGACGGAAAGCATCCCTTGCAAATCGAGAACAGTCATCAATTGAGATAGCTCCTCAATTTACTGTTAGCATTGCTGGTAGTTATGAAAAGGCCGTCAACACCTACAAATCTTCAGCTCATTACAAACACTTTCTCTCGCTGCAAACCTCGACCTTGAGAGGACGTTCCATCGATAACGCGATATCAAAGAATCTCATGGGTACGCCCGAAGATATCATCAAATCAATCGAAAAGTTCGTTGAGGCAGGGGTAGAACACTTCACTGCAATGATATTTCCTGCCAGGCGCCTGGAAGAATACATCCGTAGCGTGAAAATATTTGCCAAGGAAGTTATTCCGTCTTTCCGAAGTTGACGGCTAACCGCCATTTGCTGACCCAGGTTCGTTACACAAAATGTGCTTAGGGTTAAATATGAGGATAAGTTATGATAATCTTGCGAAATCGCGATCTTGTCGATTCTAAAGAAAGAGTTTTGATATCCCGACGGTGATCTTGCAATAACGTTAAGGAGAAACAGATGAAAAATTTTCAGGACCTGCCTCTAAATCCAGAAATATTGAAAGGAATAAACAAGGCAGGTTTCTCTGCACCATTTCCCATCCAAGAGAGGGCGATAACACCTCTTCTGTCTGGGTCGGATGTCATCGGTCAAGCCAAGACTGGAACAGGGAAGACTGCAGCCTTTGGGCTTCCACTTCTTCAAACCATCGATAACCAGAAGAGAACAGTACAAGCTCTAGTCCTCTCTCCCACGAGAGAGCTGGCAAGACAGCTAACTGATGAGATAAGGAAGTTAGGACGGTTCACTAGAACAAAAATTGTTACCATCTATGGAGGCCAATCTATCAATATACAGCTAGAAGCATTGCATCATGGAGTCCATGCGGTGGTTGGCACTCCAGGACGACTCGTTGACCATCTTAAGCGCGGTACTCTCGATCTTCATTCTGTGAAATTTGTAGTGTTAGATGAAGCCGATGTAATGTTAGACATGGGATTTATAGACGACGTTGAGTTCATTTTGGACTCGACTCCAGATGCAAAGCAGATGAGTCTATTCTCTGCAACCATGCCCCATCGAATCATCGAACTATCAAACAAATACATGCATGATCCGGAACGCATCCTAGTAGACTCTGACGAACTTTCGGTTGATACGCTAGATCAGTATTATGCAGTAGTTGGAGACAAAGAGAAACTCTCTGTTCTTACTACCCTGTTGACCAAAGAGAAGCCACAAAGTTGCATGATTTTCTGTAGAACAAGGTATGGAGTGCGCAAACTCACTAGAGAGCTGGAACGTCAATACCAAAATGCGACTTCATTGCATGGCGACTTAAGCCAACATCAACGAGATCATTCAATGGACCTCTTCAAATCCGGTCGTGCAGATATTCTAGTAGCAACAGATGTAGCAAGCCGTGGAATTGACATTCCTAATGTTGCCTGCATCATCAACTACGAAGTTCCAGATGACTCTTTGACTTACTTCCATCGAGTAGGCAGAACGGCAAGAGCTGGAGGTTCGGGAAAATCCTTCACTCTAGTCTCTCGCTCAGAGTTTTCGAACTTCGCCAGGATACGCGAACTTACCCACGCGAACATAAAGCCGCTCCGACCCGAGGACGAGGGGTTTTCCTTTTCTGTTTCTGATGATCGATATACGAGAAACCCGGGAAGATATAATAGATATGGATCGTCTGGCAGATATGGATCGTCGGGTAGATATGGATCATCAAATAGACGTGGCAGCTCTAGGACAAGAGACAAATATGGAAATTCTCAATCATGGGGCGGAAAAAACAAGTCTAGATCTAGTGGAAGAAACAATAATCGTTAAGGAAATGATTGTTTGACCGCCACCAAACTTGACGGCGTAACTTTTTCTATCTATGACAAGGAAAAGGTAGACAAGTAAATTGGGTAAGAGAAAAGTCCTAAACGAAGCTGATCTGAAAGAGCTTGTCCTCCCTGAACAAGGAGAATTCCTTGGACGGGTGACAAAACTATCTGGCGGAGATCATCTCCTGGTCAAATGTACAGATGGCGAAACTCGACTTTGCAGGATACGGGGAAAAATGAAGAGAAGGATGTGGATCCGGGAGAATGATGTAGTTCTCCTAGCTCCTTGGGACTTCGATCCCAAGAGGGCAGACGTTGTATGGAGATACATAAAGGCACATGCTGAATGGCTTAAAGACAACAATTACTTACCTGAAGTCCTTGAAGCATAATTGATAGGTCGCCACTCCCAAAAAGTTCAGATCTAGATAACTCTCTTTTCAAAGCTGGCCTGCAGAGATTAAGGGAAAGAGTTGGTGAAAGAACTGGGATTAACTCAATATAGAGCTGCATTTTGAATAATTAATCAGCGAAACTTAGCACATTATCCTTCTCTTGGGAGCTCGTGCCCCACTCAATCAACTTCTGAATCCAATCGGCGACCCAACATCTATAACCCCGATGGACGACTAACCAGATTGGATGAGTATTGCTGCTTAACATAGATAGGGCTATTTCCGTAATGGAGAGAAGAGGACTTGACGCACTGATCGCCACTGCACCACCTAACATAAACTACTCATCCGATATCAAACATCTCAACCTTACCAGATCCCGGCTCTTTGTCGTTCTTCCTAAAGACGACTTGAAGGACTCAGCCCTTTTGATGCCTTTGGGAGACATACGCGATGTTGTAGGAACTGATCATACCTGGATAAGGGACCTAAGACCTTCGGGGAATTTCTACATCTACAAAGAGGAGAACGCGTCATTGGATGGACAAGCGGGAGCCATCTGGGATAAAGTCGAGGCACCAAGGACTGACGATATTAGCAACCTCATGGAAACACTCCGCGACAAAGGATTAACTAAGAAACGGATTGGCTTGGACGAATCTGGATTGATCAAGGATGTATACGAGGCGATAGAAAGTAGAATCAAAGATGAGCTGAACGCGACTGTGGAAGGCGCATTCAGTGCTTTTAGAGAGATCAGGATGGTGAAGACAGAGGAAGAGGTGAAGCGTCTAAGATATTGCGCACAGGTTACGGAAAAAGCGATCGGTGTATCTCTAGAGAGTGCAAGAGAAGGTTCCTCCGGGGACGAGATCGCAGCGGCCTTCATGAAGAAGGCTTGGGAGAATGGAGTCACCCCCAGATCTGAAGGAATAGGTCTCGGAGAGTTCGCTTTTCTAAACAACCGACAGACGCCACCCCCCCAAATACTCAAGAAAGGCGATCTTATTCGATTTGATGTATCATGTACCTATGAGAGCTACTATTCAGATATTGCTCGGATCGGAGTTTTAGGTGAACCCAACTCACAACAGAAAAGTTACTACGAGGCGGTAAAGGCTGGAGCAGATGCGGCCATAGAATTGATCAGGCCCGGCGTAAAAGCTTCCGAGATCTTTCAGGCCGCCGTTGACGGTACCAGGAAAGCAGGACTCCCAACGTTTGATAGGAGCCATTGTGGACATGGAATTGGATTAGAGATGTATGACGAGCCGGTCATATACCCTCACAATGAAACTGTACTCGAGAAGAACATGGTAATCAACATAGAGAACCCGTTCTATTCAATAGGGTTTGGCGCAGCCCAGGTGGAAGACACCATCCTTGTCACGAATGATGGATCTGAGATGCTGTCGACCAGTGACCGTGACCTCCGGATAATACGTTAATTTGAGGCCAACCAGGGTCTCGACATGAGCTTCGCAACCGATCTCAAGTGTCTAAAATGCGGACTTTCTTATTCGCTCAATAATAAGGCCGTAATCTTTGGGGGCTGTCACAGCTGCAAGACAGATAAATTCCTCTCACCTTTGATAGTATCCTACGACTACAAACGACTTACTGAATGCACAACTCGAGAGACTTTTGGAAAAAAGGGGAGCGGCCTTTGGAGCTTTTCTGATCTACTACCTGTACAAGACAACAGATATCAAGTTACCCTAGACGAGGGACATACACCACTCATCAAATCCAACCGCCTGAACGAAGAACTTGATCTTGACAACCTATTCATTAAAGATGAATCTAGAAACCCAACTTGGTCTTTCAAGGACAGAAACTGCTGCTGTGCAATATCAAAAGGCATTGAACTCGGCGCCACTGTTGCAGTAATAGCTTCTTCGGGCAATCACGGGGCCTCCACTGCAGCGTATGCATCCAAGGCAGGGATCCAAAGCGTCATTTTCACCAAAGGTTCGATCAATGATGCCTTCACAACCCAGATCCAAGCCTACGGAGGACTGATAGTCCCTGTCACAACTTCAGAAGGAAGATGGACACTGATGGAGAGATGTGTCAAAGAGAAAGGCTGGTATCCCATGGGCTCATACACCAACCCCATGCCTACTGGACAACCGTTTGGAATTGAGGGGTCTAAGACTCTCGGGTACGAAATCATCCAAGATTTGGATTGGAGAGTTCCTGAAAAGGTGGTTCTTCCACTCGGCTTGGGTGAAGGTTTCTACGGGACCTGGAAAGGACTATCTGAGATGGAACAGCTGGATTTGGTAGACAATACACCGTCCATGATCTCTGTGGAGGTGGAGGATGGGGCTCCTCTCGCCAAGGCTCTGAATAGGGGACTAGACCATGTAGAGAAAATCGCTCCCGCTCCTAGTACTCTCGCCTCATCCATAGCGACGTCAATCACTAGCTACCAGGCTATGAGAGCCATCAAAGATTCAACAGGTATAGCAACATCAGTGAGCGATGAGATGATACTAGCCGCACAAAAGCTTCTAGCATCGAAAGAAGGCCTGTACTCTGAACCCGCATCCGCAGCCGCCGTGGCTGGAGTACGAAGCTTGCGCGAAGAAGGCCGAATAGACAGAGACGAAACAATTGTTATTGTCTTGACTTCTACAGGTATGAAGGATCCATACGCCACCACGATTCCTCCTCCAATTGCGGCAATAGAGCCCAAATGGGAATCATTCCTTGATTTCATCCATACCAGTCATGGATTGTCTGACTGACTCAGATTCGCAATACCGAAAAATACTACAGGTAAATACTCAGAACTTCTTTGACCATCGCGTTTATGATACCACGGAGTAAGATGATATGACTGAAGAGCAACCAGAGAGACTCGGGCTGGCCTTCTGGGGCGATCTGGATATTTCCACCGCAATAAAATACGGAAGGCTTGCTGAGTCACGAGGGTTCGGGTCACTTTGGCTAACCGATCACATTGGTGAGGGGAGAGATGCGTTTGCTACGGCCAGCGCGCTCGTGAATTTCACCAAAAGGGTAACAGTTGGAACAGGAGTCACCAACCCATATTCGCGTCATCCAGCCATAATCGCCACAATGGTCGCTTCTCTTGATGAACTATCAAAGGGTAGAATGATCATGGGCCTTGGTGCTGGTAATCCAATTCGGCTCACACAAAAGCTGGGAGTGGTTCATGTTACCCCCATAGCTGCAGTCCGTGAGTGTATACAGATCCTAGATATGTTCCTTAGGAACCCTGTCTTCACATTTCAAGGCAAGGTGTTTCAAATACCACAGATTGGGTTAGGTTTTACTCCATTCAGAAAACACATCCCAGTCTACTTAGCTGCTCTCCGGGAACAGATGCTCAAGCTAGCAGCTGAGATAGCTGATGGCGTCCTGTTCAGCATAGTCAGCTCTCCCGGATTTATTGAAAACGCCCTAAAGCTTGTGGCGGAGCATAGAAGGAGAAGCAGTAAGAGACGAACTGCAATTGATTCGGCATCCCTAATCAGCTGTGCAGTAGCAGAAGATTCTGATAGGGCCAGAGATAAAGTAAAACCGATAATAGCGTCTGTCCTAACTCGACCGGGCCGAGGCGAATATCTACTCGAAAGGACCGGCATGGACCCCAACATAGTTGGAGCTTTGCAAAAGGGACTAGAACGAAATCAACCACAAAGAATACGTGAACTCATAGACGATGAATTGGTTGATAACTTCAGCATCGCGGGAACGCCTGACGAATGTCGCGCAGGCCTCAAGAGATTTAGAGACAAAGGTCTCAAGCTTCCTGTCCTCGTCCCAGTTTCTGGGGAATACCAGATGGTTATTGAGGAAATGGGCTCCAGCTAAGGCTGAGACAGATTAAGTCATCAAAACGTCAACAGACCCGGAGCGTAACGAGCTAAATCTTGACCCTTTAGACTTGTCAAGTGCTCTTCTGTTGAACTTGTACTAGAGATGTGTGTTGCGTCGTGGCCCGGACATAAGGAGTGGGAGTATCAGAGGTCAGTACATTGGCGCTGCCGGCAATATCGATTCCAGCAGCATCTGGCGTGAACCATGTCCCCTCTTCTAGGCTTACGACTCCCCTCTTGATTGCATCTGTTACATGAGCTTTCACTCTGCAACGGCCTCGCTCATTCCAAACCTCGACAACAGTATCCTCGCCAATACTTCTGCTCGTTGCATCCATAGGATTTATCCAGAGAGACTGATCAGAGCTCCGCCCAACTGGTGTGTTGAACAACGTGGAATTGATTCGATCCTTTGCCTTTGGTGTGATAAGCTGTAGTGGATGGTCCACCGAGAGTCTATGCCCTGGAGCTTCAAGTCCATCGTCTATCCACTTTGGTACTGGCGGAATAAGGGGGTCGTGCAGCTCAGCTAGAGCGTTTGAATAGATCTCAATTTTGCCTGATGGTGTAGAGAATGGCACACCGTCGCGGATTTGCTCCTGGAATGCTACATGGGGCTCCTTTCGCCCGAAAATATAGAAGCCTCGTTCCCGAAAATCATCAAAGTCTGGGATATCGCGGCTAGCTGCAAACTCGCGGAGCCATTCCTCCTCGGTTTTAGGATTAAAGTCGTTCATGCCCATCAGCTCTGCCAGATCCCTGAAGATCTCCATATCCGGCTTCGATTCATACATAGGGTCAACCAGTTTTGTTTGGTATAGTAAGAAGTTACCTTGAGATTCCCAAGGGACAATGATATCGTTCCGTTCCATGAAGGTACAAGCAGGAAGAATTACATCAGCAAATCTGAGTGTGGGATTGAGGAATTGGTCATGCGCAACGAAGAACTCGAGTCGTTTAAGGGCGTCCATCGATCTAGCTATGTGTCCTTGTTGGTTGAGGATATTCCCTCCAGTCATATAGGCCAACTTTATGTCAGTAGCGTAGCCACCACTTTTCCCTCTCAATAGTAGATCAGGCCATAAGAAAATAGGAACAACGATCTTCACCTTGTTCTCAGGACACGGAGGGAATATTCCCGTCACCGGCCCGGGACCGAAGCTAGCCCCTGCAGGATTTCCTCCATGGATCCCTACGTTCCCAGTCATGATTGCAAGGACAGAGGCCGCCCTAGCAAACTGTTCGCCTGTATATGTCCTCTGAGGGCCCAAACCTGGCCTTAAACATCCTGGCTTCAGTGTTGCATATTCTCGGGCCAATGTCGATATGGTTCGTGCTGGTACGTCTGTAATCTTTTCAGCCCATTCTGGCGTTTTGGCGATGCCGTCTTCCTCACCCAGCACATAGTCTTCAAACTTTTCAAAACCTAGTGTGAACCTGGAAACGAATTCTTCATCAATTAATCCCTCTTTCAGAACAACATACGCCATTGCTATGAGCATGGCAGCATCTGTGCTCGGACGGATAGGTATCCAGAGTGTAGAGAACTTGGCAGTCATGGTATTCCTTGGATCTATGCAGACGAGCTTGGTCCCTCGTCGTTTAGCTTCCGTGAGCCAATGAAGGGTGTCGCTCCCGAACAAGGTATCAAGAGGATTCCATCCCCACAAAAGGATCAATTTTGAATTGGGGAGGTCGTCCCTACTGTGATCTGTTTCTGGACTGCCATAAGTGATCTTTGACATCGGAGTGGTAGCGTCACTGCTATACACACCCTGTAACTCTACACGCCCACCGAATGTGTTAAGAAATCGCCGACACCAAGGCTTCGGATTTTGGAGGACGGCAGTATAAGATCCTCCGCGCGACATATCCAGAATGGCTTCGTTGCCATACTCTTTCTGCACCTTTTCCAATCTCTTAGCTACTATTCCGAGCGCCTCATCCCAACTTCCACGCCGGAAGTCAGATCCTCCCTTCTTTCCCACTCTTATGAGAGGATGTTTCAGGCGATTGGGGTCGTACAGCCGCTTCTGGTACTGAAGACCCCTGATGCAAGCATTTTGCCAGATGACTTTGCCATCGTGTTCGTATTGGGCGGGAGCTTGGATTCTTTTCACTACCCCATCCTCCAGATGCGCGTATAGGAGACACTTTCCTCCACAATCATGTGCACAGCTGGTGGGTACGACTTTAATCTGGACCAAATTAGTATCCCGTATCCCGGGCCCTAAAGATATAGTCCTTTTGGGCTAGAACAGTTTGAAAAAGGAAGAAATCGCCCTATCTCGTATAATGATTCACAAATTGTGCTGAACACTGAACAATTTCCCTCGTTAGAAGACAATTTGCTCGTTGATGGCAATAAAAGCTATGAAAGTCCCCTACGATAATCTGTTATTCTGGATTAGTAACTCGCTTCCGAGCTCGGCCTAAGAACTCTCTTCCATGCTTCGTGGCCGCAGATAGTACAACGATACAAACTGCGGGAGCTCCGGGAAGTTTCATCCCCCGCGCGCAATACTTCTTGTTCTGTTCTCATGATACATTGTGGACAAAATCGTCTTTGAGTTGTCAAGACAAATAGTACATCATGGCGTGAGCTATTTAGTCAATTAGACGTATACGATCAACAATGTACGACTTTGATGGAATTTATGAGTACGATGAAGTGCTGAAACGCAATCTGACTATGAAGAAGTTGATAGATCTCGAGCAACCGCTTGAGTACCCTGTGCCCCTAGTAGGGACAGACTGATAGCTTAACCAGAATCGAAAGTCCTTCTGTATTCAGCAGGTACGACAGAAAGGATCATTACTCCTAACTATCTAATACATCGGAGTGGTAGCGTCACTGCTATACACACCCTGTAACCGTATAGTGTTAGGAGCAAATATATCGTCGAGTTCCATCTCACGGTCTAGGAGGCCCTGTTCAATCATGTATTGCATCAGAGTTCGTAAGGCAACTCCATTCTCATTCAATGAATATGGATACGGATCTCCTCCGAAAAGAGCTCTTTCTTCTTCCAGTGATGATAGTGCCCAAGGGTTGCTTTCTTTGCCTTGAACCGGGTCGAGCCTTGATTCATAATACAACCTCTTGGCCTCTACAAAACTCTTGTGTAGGCTCACTGCAGCCCATGGATAAGTCTCATAGAAATCCCGTCTAAGTATTATAGTGTGCATTATTGGGAAGATCTTTGTCCTTCGATAGTACCCGACCTCTGCTTGTTTATAGTCTGGAAAGAGTCTCTTTACTTTCGATGACCCCTGGAGGTATGAGGGAGGAAGATGCGCCTCAGTGACGGCGTCTAGTTCTCCAGATACTAGTAACTGGTCCAAAGTTCTACCTTCAGGAATTCTCTCCAGCTTCACGTTCATCTTGGATGAAGATGAAATCTTTTCAGGTCTCTCTGTAAACCATCGTATCTTCTCAAGAGGGACGTCATATTCATGTTGGAGCATACCTCGAATCCATATGGGAGCGGTCATATGATATCTTGGAGTCCCCACCTTCTTGCCAATGAGATCTTGGGGCTCTCTTATCTCGGAGTCCGAGTTCACAAAGATGTATGAGTGTCTGAAGAGCCTTGAGGGGAAGACTGGTATTGCAATCATAGGCTTATCTGCAGCTTTTGCGGTATAGTACGAGGAGAGACTCAACTCCGAGACCGCGAACTCATACTGGTTCAATGTTCGGACAAAGATTTCGCTAGGATTTTCTATAGCAAGGTAGTTCAGGTCTATTCCTTCAGGTTTCACTCTTCCGTCTATCATTGCTCGCGTTCGGTCGTAGGTCATGCAAGCCATGGTTACAGGCAGGCCTTTCGACAAGACTGATCAACCGCATCTGGTTAGTTCGCGTTGAAAAACTTCTCGTCAGTTCCCTGAAGTCCTTGCCGCTGTTGAACTACCCCATTGGAAGTATTTCAGCCCATTTCTTGGTCATTCTTTCTTGGACCTCAGGTCTAGCTGTAGCAACTTTGGGAAATTCTTTCAAACGCGCAAAGGGTCTACAAGCATCTATCACTGCCCGGGACCCTCGTAAGTCCGTAGCGCCCTCTGGAAGCATTGGATCGAGTCTATTGCGGTAGGTCCGGCGTAGTATGTCGATGCTCGTCTCCGGGTCTGACCGGGTGCCGAGGGCCCACACAACCTCCTCCAAATTAGTTGGATCAATATCTTCATCCACTACTATTATGTAGCGGCCATTACCGGTAGCTGCCACCTGTGTTTGTGCTGCGACCGTACCTGCCTGCGTAGGATGTCCGGGGTAGAGCTGCTTTATGGCGACTACCATAAGAAAGTTAACTGCCGATGCCTCATGGAACCATATTCCCTTTACTTGAGGGACTCCAGCTTTCGCAAGCGCATCTTTGACCATGACTGATTTTAACACGCAACTCATAAAGCTGTAATCGTGAGGACTCTTACAGTTATGTGCTCCTAAGACTATTGGATCGTTGCGGTGGTATACCGCAGATATCTCGACGAAGGGCGCTTCTCTGCGCCCCGAAGCATAATAGCCAGTATATTCTCCAAATGGTCCTTCAGGAAGGTACTCCCCAGGAGGAATGAAACCTTCTATGGCGATTTCGCTCGCTGCAGGTATTGGTAGTCCAGTGACTGG
>DAEN01000024.1 GCA_002495315.1 Thaumarchaeota archaeon UBA141 | reverse complement strand
TTCTGCCACCAATCGACGGACATTTGAGATAACCAGCGAGAAAGATTTGACGCCTCGAGGTGATTGCATCATTGGGGTGAGGGCAAACAAATCTTGTAGTACACTTGACCCTATTGTAAGGAGTGCTCTGTCCTCGGGAGAAAGAGCAGAGCTGACTATAGAAACAGGTGATTTCGTTCTTTCAATGAAGGCAGAAGGTAGCACCCTCCTAACTTTGACGGATCCAATTAGCATGGTAATTCGGAAAAGTCATTTTTCATCTCCTAGGACTCTTGTTGTTGGTGCAGATATGGCAGCAGCTGACTTTCCACGTGGTTTAGCAAAGCTACTTCAAGATCCCATGAGTGAAGGACGACTTACCATTCGAGTGTTCATCTAATGAAACTATTCCTCATTACCGGTGTAGCTTTTCACGGCGATCATTCGTTCTTCTAGCCTCGGATATCAACTCGCTTAGAGCCGCGAAAGCACCACTGGCCTCATTCATATGGACGATTATGATCGTATCAGTGTAACAGCTTACTGTATCTTCGATATTGATGTGTCGCCTGGAGAGCTGATTATAGAAAGCTATTGCACAACCCGGTGTCTTGATTATCTCCTCAGTACTGTGAACGATTATAGCTGCTAGCTCTGATTCCAGTTCCAAGTAATCATTCCCTAAAGATTTCTTCATATACGGTAGGGCTTTTTCGTCAAGGATTATGGTCACAGCAGTGAGACTCTCGGAAATTTGCAAGAAATCTTCCTGATGCTCAGATAGTAGTCTGCGTACACCTTCAATGGTCTTTCTAGTTTTCTCAAGCGAGATCTTAGCTACGTCTGTTCGAACGTTTACCGTGCTTTCAGCTATCACTTGAAAGATTGTCCTTGATGCTGGAGCATAACGGGAACGGAGTCTCTTGAGTGCAGTAATGACGCTCTGTAAGTTTACAGACGTCCCGTTCCTTTCTTCAATTCGTGGAACAACAAGTCGTGCCACGGCACTCAGATTTGCATAGTCCCGCGAGAGCGCATCTTGGAGAGAAAGATCCTCATCCACCACCTCACGAACAACCATTGAAACGGCACCACTGACCAGTTTTGGGACACGACGAGTCAATATCATACCGGTATGAGCCAAAAAATATAAAACTTCTTCATGGGGCGCTTTTACACAGCGCATTGAAAGATAGAGTTGTTCTGGCCTACTCTGGCGGATTGGACACCTCTATTGCGATTAAGTGGCTTGAGGAAAAATATGACTTGTCGGTAGTGACCGTCACCGTAGATGTCGGACAACAAGAAGACTTGGAATTGATTGCGACTAGGTCGAGAGACATTGGTGCCTTGAAGCACTACTCCATAGACGCGAAGGAGGAATTTGCAAAATCATGTATATTTCCCGCGATTAAAGCGAATGCTCTTTATGAGGGAAAGTATCCACTTTGTACAGCCATTGCGCGGCCATTGATAGCAACTAAACTAGTAGAGATAGCTAAATCCGAAGGTGCGAAGGCAGTAGCACACGGTTGTACCGGAAAGGGTAATGATCAAGTACGTTTTGACGTAACTATTCGCGCGCTGAATCCTAAGCTGAAAGTAATAGCACCGGTACGCGAATGGAATCTCTCACGCGATATTTCTTTGGAATATGCTCGTAAACACGGCATTCCTGTCGGTCCAAAAAAATCTCTATACAGCATAGATCAGAACCTTTGGGGTCGGTCTGTAGAGAGCGGACCGCTTGAAAGAGAAGACCAAGAGCCTCCAAATGACACCTTATCATGGACTGTTCCTATAGAAAACGTACCGAGAGATCCCACGTATATCGAACTGGGGTTTGATGGAGGCACCCCAAAATCGATCGACGGCAAGAATCTAGATCCTGTTACTCTCATTTCTCGGATCAATAAGCTTGCAGGACAATACGGTGTTGGTGCTCTCGACCATATAGAAGACCGAGTAATTGGAATTAAATCCAGGGAGGTGTACGAATGCCCAGCAGCTATTACTATCATAGAAGCTCATCGGGAGCTAGAGAAGACAGTTTTGACCAAACACCAATTAGAGTTCAAGCAATCTGTAGAAAGGGAATGGACATGGCTAGTTTACGCGGGACTGTGGGTTGATCCACTCCGCATCGATCTTGAGGCCTTTATTGATTCAACGCAAGAGCCAGTCGAAGGGGTTGTTAAGCTCAAGTTTCACAAGGGCACTATGAAGGTAGTAGGTCGGTCATCACCAAACTCGCTATATGAACTTCCTCTAGCAACTTATGACAAGACGTCGACCTTTGACCAATCCTCGGCGCTTGGCTTCATTGAGCTATGGAGTCTCCAATCCCGGTCAGCGTATTCCAAGAGGATTAAGGCTAGAAAGACACAAATCTATAAACCGCAACTAAAGCAGCGTTCACGTAGTCGAAGACTTGCGAACAGAAATTCTGGACAGAGGAGGTGAAATCACCTGAAGACAAAATGTGAAGAATGCGACGCAGAGATCACCCTGCCCGAGGACGTGATAAAGGGAGAAATCACTAGTTGTCCGGACTGTGGTGTCGATTTCGAGGTCATAGAAGTGTCGTCCGGAGCGGTCAAGCTGAAGGTAGCAGAGACCACGGGCGAGGACTGGGGCGAGTAGCTGATGACTCTCCTCAGCCTAGCTTACGATAGGCTCAGATGGGAGGAAAAGGAGATCACGAAGCGTGCCAGAGAGAGAGGCGTCGAGGTAAAACTAGTGGACGCCAAGAGCCTTCGACTGAATAGTCACTCTGAGCTAGGCCGTTCAAAGGACACATTCGGTGACGTCCTCCTGCAACGCTGTATCAGCTATTTTAGAGGTCTACATCTTACGGCCTATGTTGAACACGAAGGTATTCCTGTCGTCAACAAGCTTCGAGTAGCTGAAATTTGCGGGAATAAATTCCTAACGACTCTTGCATTCGAACGTGCGAAAGTCCCAACTCCTCGAACAATTTTATGTTTTACTTCAGAAGCGGCAATGCAAGCCATGGAAGAAGTAGGTTACCCTGCAGTACTCAAGCCAGTCGTTGGAAGCTGGGGAAGGTTGGTAATGCCACTCAAGGATCCAGATATGGCCAGGGCTGTGATGGCTGTAAAGAATGAAATGAATGGACCGTTAGACCAGATATACTATCTGCAAGAGATGATTAAGAGGCCCCCACGTGATATTCGCACCATTGTCGTAGGCGATCAGATAGTCACTGCAGTATATCGTTATGCACCTCCTGATGAATGGCGAACTAACGTCGCGATAGGAGGTAAAACCGAGGCTTGCCCCATTACCAAAGAGCTGGAGGAGACCGTCATAAATGCTTCAAAAGTAGTCGGAGGCGGCGTACTCGGAGTGGATGCAATGGAAAATGGTACCGAATTCTCTGTCCACGAGATTAATCACACCGTCGAGTTCAAGGGTGCGGCCTTAGTTAGTAGAAAGGACATTGGCGCTGCAATAATAGATCATGTCCTTGACCAAGTGAGGAGATAGTGAGAGATCCGTGAAGATAGGAGTCATCGGTGGATCTGGATACGTAGGTGGCGAGCTCCTGCGTCTCCTCCTCCGGCATCCGAACGCAGAAATCAGTTCAGTAACATCGAAAAAATACTCTGGGGAGTTTCTGCACAGAGTGCACGCAAACCTGCGAGGTGCTACTGAGATGAAGTTCATGGATCATGATGTCGAGAAGGTGGCTAGTACATCTGAGCTTGTTTTTACTTCGGTTCCACATGGAATGTCCATGAAAGTAATTCCCCGTCTGTTAAGTGGTGGAATCAAAGTGATCGACATGGCCGCAGACTTCCGACTAAAGGATCCAAAAGACTACCTGACTTGGTACGGCAAAGAACATCCTTTTCCCGATCTCTTGGGAAAATCTGTCTACGGAGTCCCCGAATTATATCGCGACGAGATCCGAAAAGCAAGTCTAGTCTCAGCTCCTGGCTGTATGGCTGTCACATCAATACTTGCACTCTCACCTTTAGTGAAGAATAAAGTGATCGATAACAAACGAATAATAGTGGATGCGAAGATCGGATCCTCAGGCGCGGGAGTAAACCCTACAGCTTCAACTCATCATGCGGAACGGTCGGGTGTTGTACGGCCATACAAACCGGTTGGACATCGGCATACTGGGGAAATAGAACAAGAGTTGTCCAGATTACAAGGCGAAAAAGTAACAGTTTCCATGTCGCCCCACGCAGTGAACATTGTCCGCGGGATTCTTTGTACTAGCCACGTATTTCCGACCAACTCAATATCTGTTCCAGAGATGTGGAAGATTTACAGAGGCTTCTACAAGGATGAACCGTTTATTCGCTACGTTCGAGACCATCATGGACTCTATCGCTACCCGGATCCCAAGATCGTCATAGGATCAAATTACTGCGACATAGGCTTCGAGATCGATGAGCGCGGAGGCCGTATTGTGATCATGAGTGCGATAGATAATCTGATGAAAGGCGCAGCAGGCTCTGGAATTCAAGCTTTCAATACAATGCTACGCGTTGATGAAAGGACCGGACTCGAGGCCATCGGCCTCCACCCAGCGTGACCCAATTGCTTTCCGTGGTCAAGATCGGTGGGAGTATTCTTGGCAAAGGAGTAAACAGTTCGATCGTAGACGATGTCAAGAAGATTGCCGATGAACAATCATTGTCTCTAGTTCATGGTGGAGGTGACGAGGTTACAAAAATTGCTGAAAGGCTCGGAAAGAAGCAGACATTTGTTGTATCTCCAGAAGGGATCCGAAGTCGATACACCGACCGAGAAACAATGGAGATCTTTGCAATGGTGATGGCGGGGAAAATCAACAAGGAGATCGTTTCTACTCTTCAGAGATTTGCGGTGCGAGCAATTGGACTGTCAGGGATTGATGGAGGGATTATCAGAGCTGAGAGAAAGAAAAAATTGGTCTCGGTAGGCAATGATGGTCGCCGGAGAATCATTGATGGAGGATATACTGGAAGAATCACTGCCATAAACGAAGGATTGCTGCAAGCTATTCTATCTGAGGGTTATGTTCCGGTAGTCGCGCCTGTGGCGCTTGGCTCAGAATATGAATTTCTAAACGTCGACGGAGATCGTGCAGCGGCCTATGTTGCAGGAGGCTTGAAGTCGTCGAGAGTAATCTTTCTCACAAACGTCCATGGACTGATTATAGATGAGAAACTAGTGCCAAATCTTACTCTTAGAGAGGCAAAGGAGCTTATCCCGAGAATAGGTTATGGCATGGACAAAAAAGTTCTTGCAGCGGTGGAAGCCTTACAGATGGGTGTTGGCGAAGCAATTATTTGTTCTGGTACGGCGGAGAATCCGATTTCGTCGGCAATTTCACATGACCATTGTACGGTCATCACCCTTTAAACCAAGACAATGAGAATGAATATGGGGGATGTCTGAATTGAAGCCAGCTTCGGAAAAGCACCAATCAAAAAAATCAAAGGCGCCGTTTGCCTATGGACCTGAAACAAGAGATAAGAATAGTAGATCCAGATGAGTTTTCCACTATATAGAGCTAGACGACTGCGACGCACTCCACAGCTTAGAGCTCTCGTTAGAGAAACAAGTGTTAGAATGAATCACTTGATTTATCCCATCTTCGTAGATGAAACAATTGACGAAATAGCATCAATTCCCGAAATGCCAGGCCAAAACCGCGTGCCCCTGGGAACGGTAGATGAAGAAATTCGGCATCTCGTGAATACCGGTGTCCGCGCCTTCCTAATCTTTGGTATTCCTAATAACAAAGATGAGGTCGCTAGCGGCGCCTACTCTACACAAGGAGTTGTTCAGCTAGCTCTCAAGAGGATCCGCGGAAGCTTGGGCAACGAAGCTCTCCTGGCTACTGATGTATGTCTTTGCGAGTACACAGATAATGGGCATTGCGGAATAATGCAAGATGGGGTGATCTCTAATGATTCTACTCTTGAAATTCTTGCTAAGATCGCTGTTTCACATGCCAACGCAGGTGCAGATATTGTGGCACCGTCCGCCATGATGGATGGTCAAGTTAAGACTATTCGCGAGGTTCTAGATCAGTCTGGCTTGACGGAAACAGCAATTATGGCCTATTCTGCAAAACATACTTCATCATTCTATGCACCCTTCCGTGGCGCAGCACAGTCGTTTCCGCATTTTGGCGGAAGAGAGAGTCATCAGATGGATTTCCACAACCCCAATGAAGCTATGAGAGAGATTCGGATGGATATTGAAGAAGGTGCAGATATAGTAATGATTAAGCCCGCTCTGGGATACCTTGACATTATCCATCGGGCAAGCCAAATGTTTGATGTACCCATCGCTGCGTACAACGTAAGTGGCGAATATGCAATGGTGAAAGTAGCCGCAGAAAGGAAAATACTGGACGAGAGGAGCACCGTTCATGAGATCTTATCCGCCATTCGTCGCGCGGGTGCAGGAGTAGTCATTACTTACCACGCTAGAGATATGGCACAATGGCTAAACGAAAGATAGATAGTTCAAATTCTAAACGTCTTTACGAGGAAGCCCGCAGGCTAATCCCCGGTGGAGTCAACAGCCCAGTTAGGCACTTCCAGCCGTATCCTCTCTTCATGAGCTATGGAAAGGGCTCTCGACTCTTTGATATTGACGGTAATTCATACATAGACTATTGCTTAGGATATGGTTCGTTACTATTCGGACATTCTGATCCCCGCATCATTCTGCCTGTACGTGAAAGTCTTGAAATTGGAATGATCTTTGGAACCCCGACGCGGAGGGAAGTTCAACTTGCGAAGAAGATAACAGATCTTTTGCCTGGATGTGAAATGGCGAGGCTCACAAATTCAGGTGGTGAAGCAACCATGACTGCGCTAAGATTGGCTAGAGGCTTCACAAACAGAGAGCTAGTGGTTAAGTTCGATGGCGGCTATCACGGCGCGAATGACTACTATTTGATCAAAGCAGGTTCAGCTGCCAACGGGCTTGGCTCTGCAAGTTCGACGGGAATTCCCCTTGCTTCCACGAAGAAGACTCTCACAGTAGCGTTCAATGATTTCGCCGTGATCGAAAAGCTTCTTGCCAGGCATAAAGGAAGAATCTCGGCAATTATAGTGGAGCCAGTACTCTGCAACTCTGGTGTCATTCCCCCAAAGCCGGGATATCTGAAACATCTCCGTAAACTAGCAGATCGAGATGACATATTGCTCATCTTTGACGAGGTGATCACCGCATTCCGTCTTTCCGATGGAGGAGCACAGGAGTATTTCGACGTAAAAGCAGATCTGGTTGCATTTGGTAAAGCTTTGGGTTCGGGTTTGCCAATTGGCGGCGTTGCTGGAAGAACAGACATCATGTCTAAGCTCTCACCTGCCGGTGATGTATACCACGCAGGGACTTTCAATGGAAATCCACTTTGTGTAACATCCGCACTCTCAGTCCTTGCGATAATAGAGAAAGAACGACAGACTCTGTATCGGACTTTGGACGAAAATGCTCAATTCCTTTCGAAAGGCTTGCGAGACATTCTAGGAGATCGCCATATCAGCTGCCGAGTGAATAATGTGGGCTCCATGTTACAGGTTTTCTTTACGCAAAGAGATGTAACTGACTATGTTTCTGCTCAGTCCTCTGATTCTCGGGCCTATTTCAGTCTGTTTCGCTCATTATTGAGTCGTGGAGTATACTTGCCACCTTCTCAGTTCGAAAGTTGTTTCCTGTCAGTAGCTCATACTAAGTCTGAACTGACCGAAACTCTCGAAGCTGTCAATGAGGCTGTTCATGAAATAGAAGTGTGAAAGATGAAACTAGTACTCGGCACCAGGGGAAGCCAACTTTCATTGATTCAGGCAAGAGGTCTAGTTTCACGTCTCTCCTCTATTGATCCAGCTATAAAGCTGTCTACGAAAATCATTAAGACAGCGGGCGATCTGCACGTGGACGTTCCATTACAATCCTTCCCAGCTAAAGGCATATTCGAGAGAGAGATCGACATTGCTCTACAAGAAGACACAATCAATCTTGCCATCCATAGTGCAAAGGATCTACCCTCACAGCTCCCTGACGGACTAGAAATCGCCGCGGTACCTGAACGCATTACACCTAATGATGTACTGGTTGCTGAGAGTCAGAAACGATTCTTTGAGCTGTCCAGTGGATCGACAATTGGAACTAGTAGTCCCCTTCGTAGTGCTGAGATCCTTCACCTGAGACCCGATCTGAAAGTACGGCAAATACGTGGTAATGTTGAGAATAGGGTGGCAAAAGTATTGAAGGGTGATTACGATGCTGTGATCCTAGCTGAATCAGGACTAGTCAGGTTAGAAATTACAAATCACATTTCAGAACGACTCTCTCTAAGAGAATTCCCTCCCGCCGCAGGACAAGGAACAATAGCAGTCGTTGCGCGGAATGATGATGAAGAGATACTCGGTCTTCTAAAGAATATAGACGATCCCTCTAAACACGCAGAGCTTACTGCAGAGCGGACTGCATTAGCGCGATTAGAAGGTGGCTGTAGTGTGCCGATCGGAGCTATAGCTATCGTCAAGGGTTCTATGATGTCATTAGAAGCAAGTATCTTCACATATGATGGCCTCCAGAAGATCGCGGTAGTCAAAGAAGGCAAACGGGAACAAGCTACCGCATTAGGAGAAGAGACAGCTAAGCAGCTGATGACTGTGGGGGGTAGACAAGTAGCCGCTAGCTGGAGAAGCTGACAGTACAAGTCCTGAGGTATTTGTGAAGGATTTTGGTGAAGATTACCAGTTCAGCATCAGTAATTGAACATCGGATCGCAAAAAGAAATACAGACATGCCTGTCGTTCATTTGAAATATCAATAATGGATCCGTGGTGAATAGAATACGTGAAAGATAGTCTGCCTCTATCTGGGAAGGTACTTCTCGTACCGAGGCCTAGGGGGCAAGCCAGAGAGATGATCCAGTCAATTCGACGACTAGGAGGAAAGCCGTATGTTCTACCGCTTGTTGAAATCCATCCTAGATCGGATAACCGAGCAATTAGCGCTTTGCTTCGCGATATAGAAAGAGAACCGGATTTTGTGGTTTTCATGAGTGTGAATGGAGTACGAGTACTATTTTCTCAGTCGCGCAAGATGAAGGTAGAGAAAGTTCTACGTGAGAACATCGAAAAATCCAGAATCGTAGCAGTGGGACCAGCTACGGCACGAGAAGTGAATAACGAGGGGCTTGAAGTCGACATAATCCCTGCTGAATTCAGCTCAAAAGGGCTAGTCAGTACTTTCAATATGTCCATGCATCCGGAGAGCCGAATAGTACTAATTCGAGCTATGGGTGGTTCCGCTGAACTGGCCGACGGACTCAGGCATCTTGGCCATGAGGTGTCAGAACATTACATCTATACTCCTGCCCCAACAAAATCCACTTCAAGTATTCGGACCCTTGCAGAGGAGATCAACAAGGGGAAGCTACACGCAATCCTGTTCACAAGTCCCTCTACCGCTAGGAACCTTATGGAACTAGCTCAAAGAGCAGGGGTACAGCGCGAGATCACCATGGGACTACAAGGTCCAATAGTACTTGCCGCCATAGGACCGGCAACAGCAACAACCCTTACGCGACTCGGCTTCAGGGTAGATGTGATCCCAAAACGTTTTCTGGCAGACGACTTGGTGAAGTCAGTAGGAAATTACTGGTCATCTTACACTAAATAGCTTTAAGCGTAAGAGTTCACAATGGTGTTAGAACATGAGCGATACAGGTGACAACATGGCGTCAGCGGAGGATCGAATTCTAGCTGGTGTATTCCATAAGCTTCCCCTTTCACTAGTGAGAGGAAAAGGGGCTATGGTGTGGGATGCAGAGGGCAAAGAATACGTCGATTGCATGGGAGGATATGGGGTAGCAATAGTTGGACATGCAAACCCCGAAGTCGTCAACGCCATAACAAGACAGGCAAATGAGCTGATTACATGTCACGGTTCCATCTATAACAACATGCGGGCCGATTTTTTGCAGAAACTCGTAGAGATAGCTCCCAAGAATATGGGACGTGTCTTCCTATCTAGCAGTGGTGCGGAAGCTGTTGAATGTGCATTGAAGCTAGCAAAGAAACAAACACGACGCAATGAAATCGTTGCACTCGGCGGTGGCTATCATGGAAAGACAATGGGTGCACTTTCGGTCACTTGGAATCCCAAGTATCGTGAACCCTTTGCCCCTTTGATGCCCGGTGTCCAATTTGCCCCACTAGGGGATCTGGAAAAGCTACGAGAATTAGTGTCAGAAAAGACTGCAGCAGTAATCCTTGAGCCCATCCAAGGTGAGACAGGAATTCATCTTCCTCCAGATGGATATCTTGATGGCATTCGCGAGCTCTGCAGCGAGCGTGATGTGCTTCTTATCCACGACGAGATCCAATCGGGTTTTGGTCGGACAGGAAGAATATGGGCTGCACAACACTGGAATATTGTACCAGACATCCTATGCCTCGGGAAGGGTATCGCTGGCGGATTGCCAATCGGTGCTACACTCGCGAAAGAAGAAGTAATGTCTGCCTTCAAGCCAGGCGATCATTCCGGTACATTCGGAGGAAATCCACTTGTTTGCGCCGCAGGTAGCGCCTCAGTAGAATTTCTTCGTCGTGAAAAACTCGAAGAAAGAGCGAAGACAAGAGGCAATATCCTGAAACAAGGCCTAGTCGAGCTTGCCAAGAAGCACCGTATCGTACGCGAAGTTCGCGGACTGGGGCTCATGCTAGCAATGGAATTAAGATTCGAAGTTAGAGATATCATTCTAGAGGCTCTAACAAAAGGAGTCATCTTGTTATATTCTGGGAGAAACATCCTAAGATTCTTGCCACCATTAGTGATTGAAGAAGAACAGGTAAAGAAAGTCCTTGAAACTCTTGATGAGGTTCTAACTGAAGAAGAAAGACGTCGTGGCGTCTAATATCAATCACTCACGCGCAAAACAACGTCGAAGACATTTTTTATAGAGCTGACAGCCATCTAAATTAAGGTGAGCAAAATCTGGACAAGACCGATATCAAAATAATTGACCTGTTAAAGAGCGATGCTAGGCAATCCTTTGTAGAGATAGGTAAGAAAATCAATCTTTCCGAGGCAGCTGCTCGACGTCGAGTGCAAAACTTGATCGAGAATCAAGTCATAAAGCGTTTTACTATAGACGTGGATACGGGTCAGGGAGCAAACGCTATGGCACTACTCTCGATTGGCCCAAATATGCCAGTACCCCGCGTCGCAAAAGATCTCAAGGCAATAAAAGGAGTCGACGTAGTTCATGAAATAACAGGTCAATACGACATTTGCGTCCTAATCCACGCGCCGAATATAGGTGAAATAAACCGCTCAGTAGACGATATTCGTGGTATCAACGGGGTAGCTACGACCAATACCGTCATAATATTGAGGTCTATTCGTTAATACGCAACGAATATCGTTAAATAAGGCTATAGGTAAGAAGAACAGAGTACAAAATGTCGCAGTCTTATAGTTCGGACATAGCTACTGGATTGACTCCGCATAGCAATTGGTACAACGATGTAAATGCGAGTTTGCCAAAACGAGTGCACCTTTTGGATACAACTCTTCGAGAAGGAGAACAGTCACCGGGTATATCGTTCACTACGAGGCAGCGACTGCAAATAGCCTGGATGTTGGATTATTTTGGAGTAGACTGTATTGAGATAAGTCCGATAATTTCACCAGAGCATGAAGAGTCTTGCAAGACCATGATGGAAGCTGGATTGTCAGCTACTATAGTTGCCCACGTCAGGACACTTGCCAAGGATATCGACGTTGCTAGAAGATGTGGTGCGGACTGGATTGCGATGTACCATTCTGTATCTGACGTTCATCTGCAACACAAATTACGTGTCTCCAGGGAAGTTGCAGTACAACGCTCAATAGATGCAGTAGAATATGCTAAGAGCTACGGCCTTAAACTACGTTTTACGATGGAAGATGCAAGTAGAGCTGACCCCGATTTTCTAAAGTCTGTGTGTACGCTCGTCAGCAAGGCTGGAGCGGACAGAATTAGTCTACCTGACACTCTTGGGGTCCTTCGCCCGATGGGGATGTATAATCTGGTCCAGACAGTCCGGAAAGTTATTGATACCCCTATAGATCTCCATTGCCACAATGACATTGGCCTTGCATTAGCTAACGCCCTTGCAGGCGTAGAGGCAGGAGCTGACCAGATCCATACTAGCATAAACGGTCTGGGCGAAAGAGTAGGCATCCCATCTTTAGCTGAGGTTGCGATTGCACTCAAGCTCTTGTACAAAGAAGATATGAAACTTAGACTTGAAATGCTTCATGATCTTTCAGAGCTAGTTAGTGGATATACCGGAGTAGTCACTTCGCCCTCTGAACCTATTGTGGGCGAGAACGCCTATAAACACAAAGCAGGTACTCATGTTGCTGCTATTATACGGAGTCCCACAGCTTACGAGATAATTCCGCCAAAGAGCGTTGGTAATAGGAGGCGCATAGTTTTTGGCGAGCTCTCGGGCAAGAACGGAGCAGCCCATCTTCTCAGCATCTTGGGCATGAAACTCGGTGAAACTGAAGCTATGCAGATGGCTCAAGGACTAAAATCACTGCACTTGGGTGACCTCTTTGAGCTTGAACTCTCAGAAACGTTAGAGTCGGCAGCCCTGCAGTCTGATGAAGAGGGCCAACAGGAATAGATCAGATCGAGGTGTATAGTCGTCATGCCAAAGATTGCAATGGTTTTCGACCTTATTAGGTGGGAAGAGAAAGCAATCATTGAAGCAGCAAAGAGGAAGGGAGTAGATCTCGTTCTGCAGGATGCTCGAGAGATGTTCATGGATCTCTCTAAGAATTCTACTGAAATTGGCGATCTAGTTTTGCAACGATGCGTCGGCTATTATAGAAAATATCACCTTACAGCAGCGCTAGAGCAAACAGGCGTGACGGTCATTAATGGTTTTGAACAGACGGTCAGAGCTGGAAATAAGTTATTGACAAGTCTGCTGCTCTCTCGAGCAGGAATTCCAACACCGCGGACGATG
The DNA here is from genome assembly GCA_002495315.1 of Thaumarchaeota archaeon UBA141. Classification (GTDB taxonomy): domain Archaea; phylum Thermoproteota; class Nitrososphaeria; order Nitrososphaerales; family UBA141; genus UBA141. The sequence continues at coordinate 3,773 of DAEN01000024.1, read as the reverse complement.
CTAGCGTTTACTCCCGAAGCAGCCCTAAAGGCTTTGGGCGAATTGGGTTATCCTGCTGTCCTGAAGCCGACAGTAGGAAGTTGGGGTCGCTTAATAGCTCTGTTGAAGGATGAAGAATCAGCAGAGGCTGTCCTAGAAGATCGAGAATTCATGTTTCCGGCATATCAGGTTTACTACCTGCAGGAAAAGGTAGAACGTCCTCCGCGGGATATCCGCTCATTCGTGATTGGCGATCGAGTAGTCGCTGCAATTTACCGTACTTCTGGTCCCCGTGATTGGCGAACAAACACCGCTAGAGGTGGAAAAGCTGAAAATTGTCCTATCGACAAGGAGCTTGAAGAAATCAGTCTTCGAGCTGCAAGAGTGGTAGGTGATGGAATATATGGAATAGACTGCATGGAGACACCAAATGGCTTAGTCGTTCACGAGGTGAATAACACGATAGAGTTCAAGAATACAGTCCCTGCAACAGGTATCGATATTCCAGGACTAATAGTGGATTATCTTCTTACAGCTATGAGGTAGACTGTTCAATGGACCGATACGCGATCAGCTTTTTGGAGAAAGTTCTTCGAATATACTCTCCTTCCCGACGTGAACTGAATATAGCTAACTTCCTTGCAGACACGATGGAGAAAGAATTCGGATTTCAAAAAGTAAACATCGACGGAGCTTATAATGTGACGGGAGAAATTGGAAAGGGACGTCCTCGAATCCTTCTCGCAGGACATATGGACACTGTCCCTGGCCGCCTCCCAGTGAGAATAAACGGAGATCGTATTCATGGTCGAGGAGCAGCTGATGCCAAATCTTCTCTGGCAGGGATGTTGATAGCAGCCTCCAGGAGCTCGAATGACCTACAAGGAACAATTGTGGCGGCAGCAGTAAGTGACGAAGAGGGAAGTGGACAAGGGATTAGAGAACTGATCAAACGAGGAGTCGATGCAGATTATGTAATCTTCGGAGAACCAAGTGGCGTCGATAATATCACCATTGGTTACAAAGGGAGAGTTGCCTTCAACCTCCGTTGTAAGACAGCTAGTGTTCATGCAAGTGCTCCTTGGATGTCAGTAAACGCTATCGAAAAAGCCTTTGAAGTGTGGGGAACTATCCAAGAATACATCAAAAAGAACGAGAACGAACATGATCGATATCATTCTATCTCGGGATGTTTGACTAAAGTCAAAGGTGGCACATCACATAACGTTTTACCTTCGGAGTGCGAACTTACTGTAGATATTAGGATCCCCCCTCAGCTATCCTCTTCCATGGTCCTCGATGAGATAGGAACCGTCATCGACAAGTATCGAACAGACGTCTCATTTCCCGACCTCGAGCTTGAAGTTAGTGATCGAACTGAACCCTTTCAAACAGACAAGAATTCTACTCTGATCAGAGCTCTTGTCGTTTCAATCCTTCAGGTCCGTAAAAAACGGCCAATGCTTCTATACAAGACAGGGACTGGCGATATGAATCTCCTTGGCCCAGCCCTAAATAGTCCGGTAATCACGTATGGCCCTGGAAATCCACATCTGTCGCATACGAATAAGGAAAGCATAGAGATTTCTGAGTTTATTCAGGGAATAGAGATCTATTCGAACTTAGTTAGTAACCTTGTCCGCATGCATGGTAGATAAGAAGTACCGAATCTGGTGACACCGGGATTGCATTCACATAGTTCTGCTACTCTTATGACGTAGACAGTGGACTCAAATGATTCAATTCTGATTCACCGCAATCCATAAGATGGATTACTATGCAGAATCAATGAATTTTTCCGTGCAGAACATCTCAACTCTTGATCAGATGAAGCTGCTATACAATAACATCATGGATGTTTGGGTTGTCCTCTGCGAAGAGAAAGAACAAGATTGGAGCGACGTCGACAATTATTTGCGCTTCATTAAGTACCTGCAAGAAAATGAGATCAGAATCGACAAGATCGGGGTCTGTGCCAGCGAAGTTGGGAAACGGGCCTATCTTCTAAAACGCTCTTTCAAAATACTCGGTGACCCGAACAAGACCTACGTCATTAGGACAGATCCTAAAACAATTTCAATTTTGAGGTCTTTCCCCGGAAGTAGGAACGAAATCAGTTAAGGTAGCAACGCGAGCTATCCTCGTTCACGATTCGGTATATCTGCTTGAGCTTCATTCCAAACAGATAATGGTTATATAGATTCAAACGTGGAAGAAAGAATTGAATTGGAATACGTTTATGCTGCTCTTCTTTTGCACAAGTTAGGAAAAGAGATCAACGAAGAAACCGTGAAAGCTCTCGTCCAGGCGGCCGGAGTAACAGCTAACGAAGCTAAAGTAAAGGCTCTAGTTGCTGCCATTGGCGAAGTAAATATCGAAGATGCACTAAAGAGTGCAGTTCCCGTGTCAGCTCCAGCCCCTGCAGCAGCCGCTGCTCCTGCTCCTGCTGAAGAAAAGGGCGATGATAAAGAAAAGGCCCAGGCAGATGAAAAGAAGGAAGAAGAGGCACTTTCAGGCCTCTCTAGTCTATTCGGATAGGACAATAAGAGTCCACGCGGACGAATGATACATCCTCGTATTCGTATCTAGTCTCGTCCGCACAACCTTTCCTTTTTGTTCATGGGTTGGACTCGGTCTATGGATAGTTTGCGTAGATCAATTCTTGGTCATCAAAGTCAGGGACCTGGAATAGGTCTAGATTTCCTCGTTAATGGATATCGTAACCGCTTGTCTATGCTTCTGTTTTCGCTTGATATTTCCATGAGAAAATGTCTAGCCAATGAATTGCCATAATGCCAACTAAAGCTGCAGACAGGTTGGCAATGCCAAACCTTAGACTGATCGTAGCGGGGCCTAGACTATTGGATTACGTCTGATAATGTTGCAATTCTTTGAGCATCCATGAAACAGGATCCTTACCGTAATCCTCCATGTAGTCGCCCTGCTGGTTAATTCCGGGTATACCTGGGATCCAATCTTCTTTAAGCAAATTCTCAGAATTTCTATACGTTGCAGCCATCGCCTTTACCTCCGGATGATCCAAAGCAGTTAGGTGTCCCTTGTCTACAACTTTGATCTTTTCTCCACTTGTCGTGGTTATTTCATAGGTGGGGAACAGAAGGTGGACGTGTATGTGGCCGTATGGGTGGTTATTCTTCTTGGCCCATGCATCAGTATCCCCGTAGATCTCTGGTAGGGAACTTCCAACCCCTACATGAATCATCCCAGATCTGTAGCGCTCCCAGAAAGATGCCCATGATCCCCTCATGATGAAGTTGGTTGGCCTGAAAGCTTTGGGATGAGATCCCAAAGCCACTTCCCAGATCCAAAACATTCCAGGCCTGGGGAACTCTGGATACTGGACGTCTTTGGTCTGTTCGAGCAGCTCTCTCCAAGCATCACCATACTGTCCACCGCCTTCCACTTTTACTGCAACACCATCCTTGAAGTCGACCTTGATATGTGGGAATGGCCTTCCAACATGACTTGTTGTCCCACACAAGACACCATTGTCGTCGGCTTTGTCCAGAATGGGTGGCACAGGATGAGTGAATAGATGTCCCATCCTTGGATCCTTAGCGAAACCGTAGGCATCAGGCCTATCGTAGTATTCTTCAAACAGAGTAAAAGTTAGGTCGGTGCCTTCAGGATCGGTGAGCCTAACCTTTCCACCTCTGCCTTTGTTCCAGATCATATCCCATGTCACCTTATTGATCAATTCATTGAGTTCTGATGGGAAAGTAGTAGTTTCTGACGCGAAGACCTCGACACTGGGCCAGGGAATTCCAGCGTGC
>DAEN01000097.1 GCA_002495315.1 Thaumarchaeota archaeon UBA141 | reverse complement strand
CGGATGGATTTCCTCGCTTGGCTATTGTATCATTTACTTCAGGGATGGGTAAGTTCTTTTGAACCTAAAAGACATAATTATTCCAAAAGAAAAAACTTTCTTCGAGCTCCTTTCGAAACAGTCAAACACAGTTCTGAAGGGTGCTATTCAGCTAGATGAGATGATTACAAAATTTGATCAACTTGAAAGACGACGAGACGAAATTAAGGAGATAGAACGCGAAGGTGACCTTAATGCAGCCAATCTATTTCGACAGCTTAACCTGATCTTCATCACTCCTTTCGATCGGGAAGATATCCATGAGCTTACATCGTCGTACGATAGCATTCTTGACTTCATCTATGCAGTTGCAAACAGACTACATCTCTATAAGATCGAGGCTTCTACACCTGTGATGAAAGAATTAGCAAAGATAATAGTAGACTCTGTGACGGAGTTGAATCGAATACTTGGAACTCTGAATAAGATTCAAGTAGAGATAATTGAACGAGGGGGCATTGCCGTCAGCGAATTAGAGAATCGGGCGGACGTTCTTCTAAATGAAGGCGTGGCTGCGTTGTTCGACGAGGGAGATCCTTTCCGTGTCATGAAGCTCAAGGAAATCTATGAGAACATGGAGTTGGTGACAGACAAATGCAAGGACGTGGCAGATGTCTTTAGGGTCATTGCAATAAAGTACTCGTAGAACCACGACGTTCTACAAAAATCCTCTCTGTATGGGTTGATTGCAGGCAGATAGAATCTGAGCTATCAAGTTATTTTTAGACAAAATGACAGAACGGGCAAATAATGCTATCTCCGGCGTTGGTGATCTCCAGCACAAAAAGCGATCTGGGATCGGGGGTTGGCGATAGCGCCGTCTGGCGGCTATCGAATCAGTGCAACAATCTTCGGAGAGGCAGTTGAGCGTGAGGTTTTTTGACTAGTTGTCACTGCCTTTTGTTCCGCTATTCAAGATAGAGAGCGGGTTTCGTGGGTAGTGCATTCCTAGCTCGTCCAGTCGGATCTGGAATATCGGGAAGGTCAGCTCTTCTGACAATTATCTCCAGGTCTAGCTCCTTTCCAATGAATTCCGCAGCTTCTTTGTAGGCGAGCTCTTCATCTAGAGAGCTACAGTCAAGTAATTTGCCTAGAGTTTCGTCACCGAGCTCGTTTATTCTCTTGGCGAGCCTCTGGAAGGCCCGGGCAATATCCTGTTTAGACGCGGGCAATTCTGACCGTTCCATTAAGGCCTTGAGACTCTCATTCAGGTTCTTCTCCGCTATTCTTGCATCAGCCAACTCGAACAGAAATTCAAACTGCCATTGGGGAGCAACGAATATCGTCAGTATCTTCTTCTGGGGAATCTTTAGCCGCAGTATTTTTCTTGCGTCTTCAAGGAGGTTTACCACCATGGTTTCAACGACTTCAGCTTCGCTGTCCAATAGTGAGTCATCGACTTTCGGCCATGATGCAAGAGAGATGAACTTCTCTTCACCAATTACTATTTCGTTTGCTTCTTCAGTTGTGAAGGGGATAAAAGGAGACAACAGACGAATCCATTTTGCCAAGAATTCAGAGACTAGTGCCGTGCAGGGATCTTTAACGCGCCGTTGATACCACTTGAGGTCGTTCCACGAATCAAAGAAGGCAAGCTGAAAAGCAGTTCTTGTACGGTGACTTTCAAGTGCTGCACTGATAGGTCTTAGACGGCGTTCTAGGCTTGATTGTAACCAACGATCGATTCTGTTCTTTGGCCTATCTTTACCACTTCTCTTGAGATCCGTTATCAATCTCAAGAACTCTCCTAGTTTGCTGCGAAGGTCTTCAGCATTCTTTCCTCTCCAGTCTGCGTCATCCATGCCTTCGGCACTCGAAATCAACGTGGCTCGAACAACATCTGCGCCATAGAGATCAATCGCGTTCCTGAGCGTGATTATGTTTCCCTTGGACTTCGACATCTTGGCCCCTTCAAGCATCATCATACCGTTTACCCCCACAGTACGTGGCCAAAGCTCTTCTGGAAAAAGTGCAGCATGCTGGAAGAGAAAGAATGTTAGATGGTTTGGAAGAAGTTCTTTTGCCGAGATTCGGAGATCAACTGGATACCAGTACAGGAATTCTTTCCTCATCTCTGAAATGATCTTCCGTGATATCCCGGACTTCGATACCACAGATTCGATCTCACCACGGCCTTGAAGTACGAAGTCAAAAACCTCTGGTACTAGCTTTGAATCCGGGATCTGATAGGTCCGAATCTGCAGATTTATTGTGTAGAACGCCATGTATATCGTAGAGTCACTGAGGGTCTCCACAATCCAATCCTCAGCTCCCGGTAATGGAGTCCCAAGGCCGACACGCCGGGCACAAGGCCAATCCCTGTACCAGTCTATGACGTCAGAAAACCAATGAGATGCACCGCTTGGATAAACATGTGCCTTGGAGAGAAGATCATGTGTGCGTCTCTTCCAGTCGGTATCCGAATAGCGGAGAAACCACTGACCCTCGATTACTTTCACTATGCAGGGTGTCTTACACCTGCAGATGACTGGTTCAGGTAGATCATACATGACATCAACGATATGTCTTTCTTTCAAGTCTTGAATGAGTTTTTCTTTTACTTGTGATACCTTTCCTCCCGCATATTCGCCACACGCTGCCCCCAGTACACCAGTGTGGAATTCCTTCTTGTAGACTAGTTTTGTAGCTTCATCACATTTGGGATCATTCTGATCTTTGATCTCCATCTTCTCTGCAACTTCCTTGGCCGGGAAGTCACCGAAACCTTCTGCAGTTATGATCGAGATGGGCTGAAGCGCCTGTATGGTGGCATGGTTAACTCCCATATCTTCAAGACCGCTGACTTTGCCCAGCTGAAGATCTCTTAGTGCCACGTAATCAAATGGTGCATGGGCTGGTACACTGTAGACTACACCACTGCCTTGGCCTGTGTCTACAAAGGATCCCGGTAGAATTGGTATCTTTCGACCTTGAACGAGCTCGCGGCAAGTGCCACCAATTAGATCTCTGCCCTTGATTATTCCTAGTTCGTCTATACCACGTTTCTGTGCCTTCAATTTCGTGACCGCCTGCCGACTGAGAATCCATGTCTCTTTTCCGTCGACCCTGGTTTTCATGTATTCGCCCTCAGGATTTATCCACAGGTTGGTCACACCGAAGATAGTTTCAGGGCGGAAAGTGGCAGCTGGTAGGAAAGATCCATCATATTCAAATTTCATGAGAACGTATTCTTCCCAGGAAATTCCTTCTCCCTCTAGTCTGTCATGATCGCCTGTGGGGGACTCGTCGCGGGGACACCACACTACTGGGTGCGTTCCCTTTGTGACGTATCCTTCTGCCTTTAGGCGGAGGTACTGCCATTCAATGAACTTGCTGAAAGTTGGTTCAAGTGACGTTGTATGAAATTCTCTCCGCCAGTCTACAGAAAAGCCAAGCTTCTCAATTGTCTCCCTTCCCTGCTGTGTATAGTACTCCGCCATGAAAGCAGGGTCAACGAATTTCATTGCTACGTCCTCTGAAACACCATCGATCTCTCGGAATTCACGAACCATTGCTGCCTCGCCTTGAGCCAAGCGCTCGGCCGCAGCTACAATTGGTTGACCCGTCCAATGCCATGCCCAAGGGAATAGAGTGTTGTTGCCCTCCATCCTCTTGAATCGTGCATAAACGTCAAGCTTGGTTGCAGTGAAACCGTGACCTATGTGAAGAGGGCCGTTCATGTATGGGTAAGGAAATGTCACAAAAATCTTTGGCCGGGAAGTATCGACGTTGGCCTCAAAGATTGCTGCTTCTTCCCATCGCTTCCTCCATTTCTCTTCGAAGTTGGAAGTCTGCATGACGATGTTCCTTTGTCCCTGCCTCTAGTTTGATGTTCCAGAACTGTGAGTTCTCAAAATTGCCTTCACTATTTGAAGGACTTTTTCCTTGGCGCTGTGGATATTCTCTGGAGATGAGCCACCTCCCTGACCAAATCTAGCGTCTCCACCTCCTCCACCACCTACTAGTGATGATGCCTCTCGTGCTATGTCGCCTGCTCTCAGTCCCAGCGACTGAGCAGTCTTTCCAACAAAGACCAGAATTCTAACTCTGTCATCCTTCTGAAAGAGTCCAAAGTAAACTAGACTTGGCTCAATAGCAATGGCACGTTCTCCTACCACTGTATGGAGCTCCTCGTCTAGTGTCAGTTCATCCATGGAGTACAGTTTCACATCTCCCAGGTCAATGGCGTTAGCGATTGCTTCTTTGATAAGATGCGGCGACATTTTCCTTAAGAACAACTTTTGCCCTTTTTTCATCTCATCAAACTGGCTCTTGAGATTATTCACCGACTCGACCAAACGACTCTGTTGTGCCCCTAGAGTTTGAGATAATCCAAGCATCATGCCTTCTTGATGTTGGAGAAGATTTATTGCAGGTTCTCCTGCTACAAACGTCAGTCTTTCTATACCATCCTGAACTCTTTCCGACTTTAGGAGTTTTATGACTCCTATATCTCCAGTCTGGGAGACATGTGTTCCTCCACACGCTTCTATGTCGAACCCATCAATATTGATCACTCGGATATCCTTGGAAGGGGCGATCCCCCCCTGGTAGAGGCGAAATCCGTATTCTTGTTCGGCTTTACTCCGAGGCAATACTTCTACGTTTACCGGACGATTTTGTCGAACAATCTCGTTGGCCATGTTTTCAATCTCCAATAGCTCCTCTCTGGTAAGATGTGCATGATGGGTAATGTCAAGTCTGGCCATGTCGATATCCTTGTATGCTGAGTGTTGCCAGATCCATGATCCCAGAAGTTTCTGAGCTGCTCCGTTTACAATATGGGTAGCTGTGTGGTGACGCATCAGGATGGAGCGCCTATTGGAGTCGATAGAACAGTGGACTGCATCTCCTTCTCTCAATGAGTTTTCCTCGACCTCATGGACGACAACGTTGCCGTGTTTTTCTACCGATATGATCTTGGATTTACTCATAGTTCCAAGGTCGTGCTCCTGACCTCCCGCTCGAGCATAGAATCCAGTGCGATCCAAAACCATGAACCGATCTTCGAAGATACGGAGTATCTTAGCATCGAATTCAAATAAATCTCGCTCTTCGTAGAATAGCAGGCGTGTTGGTGGAAGTCCTTCTAGGTTGAAACGAGGTGCTACTACTTCATGTCTGGGTGCAGAGTGTAGATCGGTGACCCTCGCGTAGAAATCCTGAGGAACTTGTACGTTGATTCCGCGTTCAATCAATAACTCGGGAGTTATGCCATCTGAGTCATATAACTGAAGAAGCTCTTCTACCGTGGCAGGGACCTTGGGGCCCTTCATTGAAGCGGCAATCTTGTCTACACGCTCCCTACTGGTAACATATCTGCGCTCCTCTACTTCCATGATCCTCTGAATATCTTCACGATGCTCCTCAAGTTCTGGGTACATTGTTCTTAGGTAATCAATGTGCCAAGAAGCAATATCTCCCAACCGAAGATTCCAACCGAAACGATTCACAAACGCCAGAGCTCTCCTGAAGAGGATTCGCAAATTATATCCGCCACCAACATTGCTGGGAAGAGCTCCATCAGCTATCGCAAAGACAAGACTTCTGATGTGATCTGCTACTGCATATAATCCCTCTAATTGTTCGGTCTTTTGGTTGAGCTCTGTTACATCAACCTTTAGTTCGTTTGCAATGTTCGCCTTTGCCCTCATCAAATCAGTTGTTTCATCAATGTTTAGAGATCCGGCTAGCCGTGCATATCTAAGGTAGAACTCTGGATCGTAGGCGACCCCGGAGAGCTGTAACATTCTCTTGAGAACATAGCTGAAAGTTGTATCATATGCAGTGGCAGTGCCTTGAGTGATCCAGCTTAATCGCTCAAGCCCGGCTCCCATATCGATAATCTTCTCAGGCATTTCGCGAAACTCGTTGACTGTGCCTTCGTATGCCGTGAAGACAGCGTTTCCGAGCTCCAGTCCCCTGGCGAAGTATTCAAGGGAGTAGCCAAATGCTCCGTAACCGATCCAAACGTCTTCGACGAAGGATATTTCTTCCGGGGTGATGCCAAATCGTTCCGTAAGCAAACGATAATCCAAATCAATACACCGATCCTTCCAGTATCCTTTCGATCCGCTCGTAAGTGCTGTCTGGCCGAGCATACAGAATGAAGTGAAATGCTTCCCTGTGACTCCTACATTTTGTATGTCGTTGAATCGGAGGCAAATTTGAGGGACTATCAAAGGATTAGAGGGCAACTCAAAGACTATGTTTCCACCTTCGATCCTCTGGAAGTCGATAATGGATGCAACTGTGAAAAAAAGATCCGGGCGCCAACGACAGACAACTGGATATCGTGGTAAACTCTCGTGGTCATTCTTTACGAAGAAGTCTTCAACTTCCTTCCAGGACTCTACGTAGTCTAGGCGCTTGCTAGTGGGTGGGTCTCCAAGGAAGGTGTAGCTTTGACATGGCTGATTAGGGCAATTCAGCTGATCTGCTTTAAGACTCCAGAAGAATTTCCCACATGATACGCACTTTTTCCTTGTGAAGCCCTTTTCACTGAAGAGCTCTACCCTATAGAAGCTGTCCGGGTCGGATGAGAACCTATTCCGGAGCGCCTCTTTTGCACTCATAGTCCCTCTGCTGAGTCTGAATACAAGATTGAGGAATATTAACTCTTAGTGAGTCTGTTGAATGGCCCAGCCTAATCGCGACTTTTCAACGAATTGAGTAATTAAATTCGAAATAGAGCTCTTAGTAACATCCTAGGTATGCTCTTCAGATACTCTATCTTCAAAATGGCTAGTGCTTCTTCTATCATTAGTAGTTCGCTATCTGTCAATCGCCAACCTGCTGCTCCTGCTACTTCATCTACCTGTTCCGCTGTCTTGGCTCCTGGAATGGCTACGACACGTTCGTCTCTGATCAGCCAATTTAGAGCCACCTGGGATACCGTCATTCCTCTGGCCAAAGATATCTCTCTGAGAACTTCAATCAATCCTTCCACTCGTCGCATATTTGTGGGCGAGAAGAGAGGGTTGAATCGCCGTATTCCTGTCTTAGGAGGAATGCCTGGCGTGTACTTTCCAGAAAGGAGACCTTGAGCTAGAGGACTATAGGCAATTATCGAAAGGTTTTCTTTCCGGAAGTGAGGAAGAAGCTTCTCGGATGGTCCGTTCTGTATTAGATTATAGGCTACCTGGTTCGAAACTAGCTTTGCACTAGTGAGTTGAGCCCTTGCTCTTCTTACCCTATTCAATCCAAAATTGCTTACACCGACATAATGGATGAGTCCTGCATCGTGAAGTTCCTGCATGCCCCGCATGGTCTCTCCTAGCGGGATGATTGGATTGGGCCAATGTATCTGGTAGAGATCGATGTAGCGCGTTCCAATTCTCTGCAAGCTCTTTTTTGCGGCATTTATCACACCGCCAGCCCATGCATGCGTTGGCCAGACCTTGTCTGATATGATTGCTTCATCTCGTCTGTCTCTCAGTGCTTCACCTAGAACCTTTTCCGACAGGCCCATTCCGTAAATTTCAGCCGTATCAAAGAGATTCAGGCCAAGATCTAATGCTCGGTGTATAGCTGATATTGATTCTTCCCTGGAGTACGTCTTCCCCCAGCCCCATGAGTTCGTACCTACTTGCCAGAGGCCTAAACCGATAGCTGAAACCTTAAGGTCGCTTTCGCCCAGTTTTACATATTCCAATCTATATCGATCTTCCAGCTCGCGTTGCGCTAGGATCTTATGGATTGGAGATGGTTGAGGTATCTGTATCGATATTGCGTTGTACTGTCAAAATTCGGGTGCTGTGTACAAACCAGACGGGTGGGGTTGACATTAGTATTGTATGCTGTGTAATTATTGTGAATATAACATTGTAATGCTTCTACATGATAGCAAAAGTATAAATATATCACTAGTGATATCGCTAGTGATATGAGTGCGAGCGTAATACCTAGGGGATTCTCCAGATTCTACTTACTATCTCTTCTCGTTGAAAGACCGATGACTGGGAAGGAGATTATGGACGTGACTGAACAGGAGACAAAGGGAGCGTGGAAGCCTTCGCCTGGACTTGTCTATCCTTTACTGGGTAAGCTTCTATCCCTTGGACTGATTGAGGAAACGGAGGGACGTTACACTACAACGAACAATGGCGTCAAGACCCTTGAACAGTATGGGTCGGTTCGGGGGGAATTTCAGAAACGCTTTGACACTTTCATTCGGCTCGGGCTGTTTAGTAGAGTTCTAGCACAAGATGCTGTAGATAGGTTGATCGGATTGATCGATATGGTCCGGGAGGATGTATCAAAGATGGGAAACAAACAAAAAGCTAAGTACAAAACCTTCCTATTGGGCGAGCTAGCAAGGCTCGAAGAAAATAGTTGACATGATTTGGATCTTTGATTAAATAACAAGAACCAGACACTTGAATTTCTGACATTATTACGTTTCCCCTGCTCCACAAGCACAATACCCAAGTGAGTCGATTCTACTATTGCAGATGGGACATCTATCGTCTGAGTACTTCACGTTCATCTGTTCTGCGACTTCAGCAGGGAGATCC
>DAEN01000093.1:39658-69307 GCA_002495315.1 Thaumarchaeota archaeon UBA141 | reverse complement strand
GTCGGCGGCCTGGTGTGTTGGTTCTATTGACGATCCAAGCAAAACTAGTAGCAATGGCAATAGTCATAACGGAAGAGCCTATTGCGTAGGTTAGAGTATTCCCAAGGAGCGCTAGGCTCCGGTGATCAGTAAAGGCCGCAATGATGTTTGCGTCGGTGAACTCACCGGCTCGTCCTGGAGCGCCAGTCCAGAACATTCCAAAGATCAGAAATCCTATGGGAACTATGACAAAAAAGCTAACGATCCCTGCAATCCCCAAGACGAGGGGGGAGACCATGTGACTTTTCTCGGTGCAGGTCTAACAATAAAAGCCTTTCATAGTGATAGACTAGAGTCCGATAGATGAATCTCCTCATCCGTAATGGTATAGTAGCTTTCCCGCGTCATACCTATCGAACCGATCTCCTCATAGACAATGGTCGGATCACCTCAATTTCATCACACCTAGAGTCCACTCATGCAGAACGTACAATAGATGCCCAAGGACTTCACGTCCTTCCAGGAATAATAGATGCTCACGTTCACTTTCGAGAGCCCGGTTTCGAATATCGAGAGGACTTTTCTACTGGATCCAAAGCGGCTGCAGCTGGTGGTGTAACATCGATCTTCGACATGCCTAATGGACGTCCATCAATTGATTCAGTTAAGACACTACGCGAGAAATTGAATAGAGTCGCATCAAAGAGCTACGTGAACTTTGGCCTATATGCAATTGTGACTGACGAAAATCTCGGTGAACTTCAATCTCTAGCTAAAGAGGGCATCATAGGCTTCAAGATCTATATGGCCGAGTCGGCAGTGAAGACATCTGTTCCAGACGACGGTAATATCTTTGAAGCCATGAAGATCATCTCTTCTACAAAGAAGAGAATTTGCGTACATGCTGAGAATAATGGTATCATCCAGTTTCGCGCGAAGAAGTTGCGCGGGTTGGGTAAGGATACTCCTGAAGTTCATTTGGAAGCAAGACCAAGCATTGCTGAGGCTGAGGCAATTAGCCGAGCAGTAATGTTTAGCTCAAACGCAGGATCTAGACTGCATATTTGTCACGTGAGCTCCCAGGAGGGCGTGCGTTTAGTAACAGAAGCTAAAGCACAACGTATTGATGTCACAGCTGAAACATGTCCTCACTATCTGACACTCAGCGATGGAGATCTAGCTGGAAAGGCTCACCTAGGGAAGATCAATCCACCAATCCGGTCTCGTGAGCACCAGAAGATGCTTTGGCAAGGGCTAAACAGCGGATCGATCGACATCGTGAGCAGCGATCACGCGCCGGTCGCACTGGAGGAGAAAGAAAAGAAAAGCGTGTGGGAAGCTCCCTCTGGTTTCGTAGGAGTGGAACTCTCAACTGCATTAATGCTGGATGCAGTGAACAAAGAAAAGCTCACTTTGGATCGTTATGTGGAAGTTTCGTCAGCGAATCCAGCACGCGCATTTGATCTTTATCCGAGAAAGGGTTCGATCCGCCTGGGAGCGGATGCTGACCTCACGATCGTAGATCTTCAAAAAGAATGGACCATTCAAAATACAGAACTTCATAGCAAGACTACAGTTTCTCCATATGATGGACTAAAGGTGAAGGGGTCCGTTATTTACACCATAGTTGATGGTTTTGTTGTCTATGAAGATGGGGAGGTCACGGGGCCACCAAGAGGCAAGTTTGTGAGTCCGACCCACTAGAAACTCTGTAAGCTAGTCAGCGTTGGTCTTCATAGCTTTGAATGATAAAGAAATGTCGAGTTCAGGATTTTGTGGTATTATGACAAGGTAAAAAATTACGGATGATTCTTTGGATTTTAGTTGTCTTTTTTCTTGACTAGGGCCTCTAAGACCCTCTCCGCAGTCAAGGGGGATCAAAGAGACAGATGCCAATCGCATCATAGATCGCATTTGCTATTGTCGATGCGGTAGCCAACAAGAGCGCCTCACCTACACCTTTGGCTCCGAATGGACCGTCCTTGTGTGTCCTCCGATCCCGATTACTATGACTTGTGGATAGTTGGAAAGGTAGCTGTAGAACTGATTTAGTGAGAAGGGAGCCGCGTTAGAAGAAGGACAGATTCACCTTCCTGTCCAGAATGCCATGGGGCCCGCAGACAGCAACATGGACAGCGCTACCGTTAAAGTTAAGGTTAAGAAAGCATGCAGCTTCAGACAACACGCGTTTGAAGACAGATCTAAAGAAACTGGCCGAGCGAAAGAAAGTCGTAGCAGGCGAACCATCAGACCCGGCTGAAGCCTTCCCACAGCACCCCTACAACCGAACCAACCTATTCCGATGCATCCTCCCAGACTCCGACGACACGCGATGGGTCGAAACATCTCCTGAGAAGGCGGGACAGAAAGACGTCCTCCTCTACCTCGGTTGTTACATAATGATTACGCCTCACTTGATCGCAACAGCCCGCGAGATACTCAAAGCTACTGGCCTGAGCTTCGAAGTTGTGGGAGGGACGAGAAACTGCTGCGGAGCCCCATACCTTAGGGCGGGAAACTTTGAAGCCGCCGAAGAATACGACAAGAGGAGGCTCAAGCTCTTTGAAGCCTATCAGCCTAAAGACGTTGCCACCGCTTGCACGGCCTGCTACCAGTATACTCAACACTTCACTGTGCCAACTCAGAACCCTGCCTTCAGCTTCAAGACCATTCACAAATTTCTCGCCGAAAACCTAGATCGCCTACGGTTCACAAGACGAGTAGACGCCAAGGTAGCGCTGCACGAACACTTCGGCAGGTACGGGGAAGAGACGGACGAAAACTATGAGGCCTCAAGACGGGTTCTAAGTAGGATCCCCGGGATAGAGATCGTGGAGATGAAGCATTCTCGTCGGGAAGCCCTATCCTGCGGTTATCCCTCCGGTGGAGGGGAGCTTGATGAAGAAGTGTGGAAGGAGGTGGTGGAAGCAGGCGCCGACACTCTAGTCACCTTTTGGAACGCCTGCCACAGGCGCCTCATCATCGGAGAAGCATCATACCCTCTCAAGGTTGAACACTTCATCACAATCGTGGGCAGGGCGATGGGGTTCGAACACAGGGACGCATACAAGGAGATGGTAATGAGCGGCAATATGGCGAAGGTTGTTGAAGCTGCCAAAACTAGACTGGAAACCCGCGGCTATGATCTTCAAGAAGTGGAGAAGCGGCTCCTACGCCGCCGAGAGAGCTCAACTTCAGTTAGGTCGAAGCCTTGAGCTCATACTTTCCGCAGTGAGCACACATAATCGACCATTATTGTACTGCCAAGACTTTCCACATCCAGTTCCGTCTCAAAGCCAGGAGCATCGAGATAATCCAGCTTGGCCACGCCTCCGTCAAGGACCAGACTGCCGCTCTTCATTATGTCGCGACTCTGCCTTTGATGTCCTGATCTGCACGGCTTATCTCATCACGCTCCGTCTTTGTGGCCTGTTCCTCGAGGAGCATCTCTTAGAAAGCGCGTCTCCGAAGCTCTATAGTCTGTTCCGGTTGTGTCCTTGAGTGTAATGATCAACAAGTAAAGGATTCAGAATCGAAAAGTCCCGCAACCGATTGAATAAGAACATGGAAGCTCCAATTTTCAACTGAATTGCGGGTAGCTACAGTTGATACGATCATGTACTTGTAGAACTAGTCTTCGTCACGCCAACTAGTTATGAGACTACCCACCACTATCGCAACGAAAGCAAAGAGCAAAACGATTATTGCGTTCCCGAAAGCAGCTTCGGGTTTGCCCAACAGCATACTATTGCGAAGGCCCTCGTTGACGTATGTTAAAGGCATGAATCTAGCCACGATCTGGACGATTTCAGGCATGGCATCAAGAGGGAAGAATGTTCCCGAGAGAAACATCATGGGGAATGTAACTGCATTTCCAGCTGCATCAGCGGATTCCTCGTTCTTGACTAATCTAGCAACGATCATGCCGAATCCAGGGAAAGCAAGGCCGCCGGATAACAGGATGAGTAGGGTCAAAATGGTGGGTCTGATGGCTATGCCAAAGAGAATTGTTCCCACAGTTATTACGAGCATAGCACCTAGGATGCTCAGAATCAGTTGATAGAAAACCATCCCTGATAGCCACTCAAGCTTTCCAAGTGGTGTCGTGGCCAACTTTCGCAGGACTCCATTTGTTCTGTATTTCGTGTTGGTAGTGATGGCCCCAAAGACACCTGTAGTCATGATCGATATACCTACTACACCTGGCATGAAGAAGTCTATGAAACGAAGAGAATTTGAAACCATATTCTCTTCCTGGAGCGATACTATTGGTTCAATACCTGCAATGTCGGCGTTTAACCCGTCAAGGACGGACTTTACAATACCCACCAAGGAGGACGATGATGCTTGTGACTGATCATATCTGAGTAAAACTATCGAGGATCCCATCTCAGTATCAGATTGGAATCCTTTTGGTACCATGAGA
Organism: Thaumarchaeota archaeon UBA141; assembly: GCA_002495315.1. GTDB lineage: Archaea > Thermoproteota > Nitrososphaeria > Nitrososphaerales > UBA141 > UBA141. The sequence goes on along the minus strand of DAEN01000093.1, from coordinate 64,902 downwards.
ATCCTGGCCGCATTTTTATCATGGATTAGCGATTCCATGTCCTGGTTTGGAGGGATCATCTTAACGTCAAATGCCTGCGTTGAATTCAAGGTTCGGATCAGTGACTCGGAGAGAGGTGTTGCCAAACCATTCTCCATGATGTCATTGTTCTGGACGTACAAGTCAAACCCGTCTCCACTAAAGCTGAAGATACCACCAAACAAGACCATTAGCATGATTGGGAAGATTAATGTCCAGAAGAAGGAACTACGGTTTCTATGCCATGTACGTAAATGGGCAGAACTAACTACCCAGGTTCGGGAAAAAGAGAATCTCACCGAGTTCCGCCATCCTCTGTGATTGTTCTGCCAGTGAGACGGAGGAAAACATCTTCCAAATTGGGTTTAGTGATATCCATATTGGAGAGATCAAACTCATATTCCTGAGCTAGGTCTACAATTTTGGCGACGTCACTCCCATCATTCATAGTGATTTTGATTGAATTGCCATCAAACCAGGTGTTTGAATTCCAAGCTCTGATCGCTTTAACGATTGAATCACCGGGTTCCTTCAAGACTATACTTCTAGCTCCGCCATGGATGACTATCAGCTCACTTGATGGCCCTTCAGCTACGATCTTTCCATTATTGATTATGATTACACTATCCGCTAGAGCCTCGGCCTCTTCCATATAGTGTGTAGTCAAGAAGACAGTCTTGCCACTATCTCTCAATCCATTAATTACGGACCAAACGCCTCGCCTTGCCTTGGGATCTAGGCCTGAAGTCGGCTCGTCCAGAAAAATAACTTCGGGATCATTTACTAAGGCTATTGCTATACCAACTCTTTGTTTTAGACCACCAGAAAGAGTTCTATAATGTGCGTCCTTCTTATCCTCCAGATCGACCAGGCGTATTAGACTGTCTGCATCTGTTTGTTTCCTGAAACCGAACATGGAAATGAAGTATTCAATATTTTCCTTAACCGTCAGTAAGCCAAATGTGTTGAAGGACTGTGGAAGTACACCTATTCTCTGGCGAATTTTCTGTTGATCTGAACTATTAGAAACGTCGAGTCCTAGAACAGTAGCAATACCGCTGCTAGGTGAGCGCAAGCATTCTAAGATCTCTACTGTTGTTGTCTTGCCAGCTCCATTAGGACCAAGAAATGATAGGATTTTTCCCTTTTTTACCTTCAGGGAGATGTTGTCCACAGCAACTACGTCGCCATATCTCTTTACGAGATTCTGAACCTCTACGACGGTCGCTGCGGGCAACTATGTTCTTTGTCCCATGGGAATGAATTTTCGTATTCGTCTCCTGAAGACATAAGCTCCTACTGCGAGTGCTCCAACAACAGGCAGTAAGAAGATGAAGGGTGCCGGAGAAGACTCCTGTTCTCTAGGAAGTGGAGGTGGAGAAATAGTAACTGAGATTGGGACCTCGATTTCGTGATCTGTTCTGAGCGAGTCCTGATAAGTCATTACAAGTACCAATGGTAGAATGTCTTGGCCATCAGAGTTGAGGTCCTTTAGCAATAGGCTGAATGGTAATGGTGCATTAGGACTAACATCTCCTAGATAGAGTGAATCCGTGAGAAGGCTTTGTGGCGAAGAGGGATTGTTGACTGCTACTCTGGTAAAGAGAGCCGCGTCGTTCCCCTCGTTTAACAACACGCCTTGGATAGTCGGAGTTTCTTCTGTATAGCTGAAAGACGTCTCAATGATAGAGAGCTTTATGAGGCCTATTGCAGATAGACCAGGCTCAAAGATCTCACTTCTAATCTTTCCTTTCTCATCAGTATAGACTGCATGAACGCTCAGCTGGAATGCGGTATTCACTATGTCTTCTGGCACGAAGGCGCGGAAGATGATCTTTTCCATAGCTCCTGTTGTCAATTTCGTAATGAAGAATTCATCGTTACCAAGAATGCTAATACTCTCCAGGGAAGAGGTGACTCGAATCGATAGGTTCGCGAGGTCTCCAGATCCTCTATTTATCAGTTTGATGGTGAGATCGTTAATAGTACCTACGGTTAGTGACGGCTCTAACTCTACAAGGAGAACCTTCGAAGTGATTCCAGAGGCTACCGTAAAGCCCAAGGATCTCTCTACTGATTTTGTGGCTCCCGAAGCGTCGTTATATCGGATTGTTAGCGGCAACTGGAATGCCCTTCCTGAGGCTTGACTGCTGACCAAGAGGCCTATGTCAAGAATAGATTCTTCTCCGTTTGCAATCTCTGATAGACTGAAATGTCCATCTCCGCCCACGAACGCAAGATCGGCGGACAGCTGATCAGGTAAAGCGATGCTTGCGTCTACATTGAAGGCCGACCTCTTACCTACATTCTTGAGCAGCAACTCTAGAGTATTTGTAGAGCCAGGCGAAAGTATCGGATCTATAATGGATGTTTCGAGCAATATTTCGCTAATCTCAGAGAGAGTTATACGAATGCCGAGGTTCCTGGTGATAACGTGGAGGTTACCAAAAGGATCAAGGAAACGTATCTCTACAACAAGTTCGCTAGCGGAGCTGGCTGCTTCGCTAGATGCAAAGACTTCAAGGGGTTGTTCAATGGTGGTGCCAGGTTCAAGTGATAATATGTTCCAATTACCATCGCCGAGTATGGATAAAGGTGAGGGAGAGGAAGATACCGATGTGCTAACCGACACTTGCAGGTTTCTTGCCTCTAATAGTCCACTATTGGTTACTATCAAATCGAATTGATTGATATTCCCAGCACGAAGCTCGCTCCTGCTTAGAGATACCTCCAGCGCGGTTCTCAGGAGATCCTGAGCCATTATCTGGATGAAAAAAGTCCTCGATATTGTATGAAGAATCTGTTGCGGATCTCGGTACTTTGCTTCGAATGTGATTGGTTGGAGAGTTTCAGCCACCTTGGAGTCGGCCAGTAGAAGCAGATTGACAACCGTTGAATTACCTGGCTGTAGAGACTCAAACCTCCAAACTCCTTCATTATTTATCAACGATAGAGGAACGGGCTTTGCTGTAGGCAGGAGCAGCTTGATCGTTAGGTCCTGAGCTGGTAACTCTCCTATATTGTTCAATGTTAGTACTATCTCTTCATATTCACCAGGCAACAGATTCAACTTGCTCAACTCTAGAGTTAGAGGCATTGATTCGTCGTCCTCAGAAACTATAGTAATTCCGAGTGTGCTTGTAGAATTCTTTTCTTGGCCGTAGGCATCGAAATAGTCGATGTCTAGAATTAAGCTATCAGCTTTCCCTCCACTGGCCGCGGATGCATAGACTTCCAATGAAATGCTGGTAAATTCACCTGGGCCAATTGCCCCAAGAGACCAATGGGTATCACCCAGTATCGAAAGTGATGAGTCCTTGGATATTGACAGATCCATTTCGAGTCGTCCAACTGAGGCGGTCCCGTCATTTGTGACGTTTAGCTCTATCTGATTCACAGTGCCAGCCTTTAAAACGTGGTTTACTATCTCAACTTGCAGTGAACTCCTTCCAGTCAGGGTAAACTTCACTGACAAATTGGCAGATAGAGAATCTTTTTCTCCTCTCCTGAACCAAGTCAATGCCAATACACCGGGATATTCACCCGGATTTACTGTCGGATCTACGTCCACAGCAAAATTTAATGTAAATCGTTCAGTAGCTTTCACCGGACCAGCTTCATGAGCTGTTATGGTATTTATCAGGGGATTGGCAGGGTTCCGGAAGCCCAAAGGGAGTATTAACTTGCCCTCAATTCGAGTAAGAATATGAAGTCCAGCGTTTGATAGTATTATTGAGAGAGGAGCGTTGCTATCCCCTGGCTCTACCTCAACCTTATCTTCACGCGATCCCCATACTGCTTCAGCAAAACCTAGGTCTGGATGTCCAGCGGGGGCACCGGAGCTTTCCGTAGCCATAAGTGACGGAGTTAGTAGAACAAACAGAACGATCAGACCTGTGTAAACTTCTCCAAATTTCTTTTTCATAATTTTTCACCCAATTGCTCAGTTTTGTAGTTTACCGTCGATTAGGTTTACTACTCTTGTTGCGTTCCTCTCTTGCTCTGAATCATGACTTATGAGAATTATGGTCTGACCGTTTTCTTCATTTAGCCTTTTAATTAAGTTCATTACCTGAAGGGAACTTTTACTATCTAGATTCCCAGTAGGTTCGTCAGCTAACACAATACTCGGATTATTGATCAAAGCTCGGGCTATGGCAACACGCTGCATCTGCCCACCTGAAAGCTCATTGGCATAATTATGGGCTTTCTCTTCTAGTCCAACTGTTTTGAGGAGAGAGCTAGTCTCTTCCTTGGCATTGATGTTCTGTCTGTTGTTTATCCAGGTAGGAAGCATGACGTTCTCAAACACGGTAAGTTCTGGAATAAGGTTGAAAGACTGGAATACGAAGCCTATCTTCTGGTTGCGGATCTTAGCTCTAGCGGTCTCCCGAAGCTTTGACGTTTCAAGACCATCCATAATTATGGTTCCCTTTGAAGGCAGATCTAATAGGCCCATGATCTTCAAGAGCGTAGACTTACCAGACCCAGAGGGACCACGTACAAGTAAGAACTCTCCTTCGCGAACTTCAAGATTGATTCCTTGTAAGGCTGATACAGGATCAGTTCCTCCCAAATAGATCTTCCAGAGTTCCCGTGTTTGGATAATAAGTTTAGACATATCGCATAGCCTCTTCTGGTTGATATCTTGATGCTCTCCAAGCAGGGTAAGTGGATGCTATTACACTCATAGCAAATCCGACGAGCATTGGAATTGGAAGCGCATCCAAAGTGAATCTAACCTCTGGTACGAGGCCACTGAATAGGGCCACGGGGTTCTGAGCAAGATAGAGCGAGATTAAAGTTCCTCCTATTGCTCCAAAGATAGTGCCGAGCACCCCAAGTATAGCTCCGTCGATCATAAAGACGATAAGTACCTGCCCTTCAGTCAGTCCAATGGAGCGGAGAATTCCGATCTCTCGTACCTTTGAATTCACGATCATCATCATGATGGTGATGACTCCCAAGCTGGATGCCATCATACCAGAGTACGCAAGGATGTTTACGAACTGAATCCCTTCGCGGTATGCTGTGATGACAACACGTCCTCGTTCATCAACTGTCTCAATGTTAAGGTCGTTGTCATTGAGATAGCTGTTTTCTATCCATTTCTTTACAGACTCGGTTTCCTCAGTGTTTCGTAACCTTACTATGATTTCATGGCTATAATTTTTCTTGATTTTCATCATCTCCCTTAGATCTGTTTGATGCATTATCACGGTTTCATCTAGGAGTGTAGGGCCTGGAACATCGAAGATGCCAACTACGCGAAGCCATCGGAAACTGCGTGGCCCTTCGTCTGAAATTGATTTGAGTTGGATATATGAACCAACGGTCGCGTTAAGCCCTTTGGCGACTTCATCGTCGATTACTGCTGAACCTGTATGTCTTAGGAATTCACCTTCTTGGATCGAGTCGTGGAGACGCGAAGCAGAAAGCTCGCGGATTGGGTCAACACCCATAGCTCGAATACCGAAAAGCGAATAGGAATCTAGACCCAGGGTGTGATTGGCTTTTATTGTGGCAAATGTCCTCGGCGCGGCCCCGACCACAGCCGGGTCCCTAAGAACATGACCAATAATCTGATCGTCCGGCCTCTCCAACAACCCTTTTTCGTTGTAGATGGAAATGTGACCCCATGTCATATCGCCCAGATCTCTTGTTACCCCATGGACAACGCCTCCTAGTACGACTGAATTGAAGATTATCAGAAAGATTGTAGCGCCCACTGCAGCGCTAGCTGTGAACATGCTTCCTTTTCGCTTGATAAGAAACCTATATGCCAAAAGAAACAGGTAGCGCATCCAAACTCAGTACTCTCTGGCCAAAAGGAGATCGATCTTGATAGATAGTGTAGACCCGCTTGTGTATAATGATATTCGTGGATTATTCGTGAGAGTGTCATCATTCCCTGGAGAGAAAAAGTAGCTATTGGATAGTGATCTATACGATCTCAAAATGAATAATAGCCCGGGGCAGATTCGAACTGCCGTCACCGGCTTTCTCCCCGAGGTCCAAAGGCCGGAATTCAAGAGGCGTATAGCCTTTGCTTGACCACTACACTCGGTAATGTTCTTCCACCGGGCTGACCGGGCGAGGAATGAACGCAGTCTTAGCCTTATAATGATTGAGGCACACCTTCAGTTATCTACTTCATCTGGCAAATCTATGGATAATTCCACTTATCCGGGGAAGTGGGTCTTCCATCGAAGTCATAAGCCGTTTGGCTCGCATTCGTCTTTTCTCATTCTGGGACTCATTGCTTAAATTCCTGTGCACGATATTCAGCAACTCATTCAAGTTTACAGGGCGTTCAAGTAGGCGTTTCCGGATGAGGAACTTCTCTACATAGGTTGGTTCTCCTCTGTAGGCACTTATTGTGGGAATACCTAGAAGAGATGCCTCTGTAGTCATTGTTCCTCCCATTCCAATAAAAACATTCGAGCTTCTCAGAACCGCTAGGCCGTCTACGCTATCTTTGGGTGTTATGACATTGTTTCCGAAACTTCGGATAATCTCTTCATATTGGTCTTCGTATCTAGGCATTACAACTATATTCCAATCAGGAAATTCGTCAAGTAGTCTTTGCAGCAATTCTAGATATGTTGATCTTCCAAGACTGAGAAGGTAAGCTGCCTTACTCTCTTCTAGACGAACAGTAATTGTCCTACGCTTAGTCAAAGAAGTCTCAGGATCAAAATTAGATGGAAAAGGAAGGTTGCCCTTAATCCAGACAGCCGGATCTAGTGTCTTGTATCTAATAATCTGGGCAGTGGATATACCAAAACGAGTCCAGCTAGCTTTTGGTATAATCCACGGTGTAGCTAGAGCAGCTGAGAGAGGGATCGTAAGTCTGGCGACTTTATCGGCGTGAGGTGAATCGCAGATACAAATGTGAGGAATCCCGAATCCGAAGGCCACTCGAGCACATTCCGGTGAACCGAATGACAGTGCTATATCTGGCCTTTTTTCATTGACGAGACTCCCAAGGCGAAGGATTCTGTCGGCACTATGCTCGAGCTTCTCATTAAGTAATGCTCCTCCATATGATCCTACAAACTCGGTGGGAAGACGTATGTTACTGCACAGCTTCTCTACTTCAGCGTAGTGGCGGGTCGTGTGGAAAACTTCATACCCTTCTTGTTCAAGATAACTCGAGAGATATTGCGTAAAGCGTAATTGTTTCGGCGTCAGGAAATCTATCCAAACCTTCAATGCACACGATATGCTAAAGATGAACATTAAGAGATTTCCGCAGACGTTACCTGTCATGACTACTATCTCTACAAGCAATTAGAGAATGGAGACAATCAACAGTAGTAAGTCTCCTAGTAAATAGCGCATTGTTGAGAAACGTTAACGCTAATATTTCCCTAATGAGGACTATGACTAATGATCCAGATGTAGTTTCTTGCAAAACGAGAACAGTGAAACTACTTTGAGCGTTAACCGATTATAGTAAGCGTCGCGGAGATATATCCGTGGGATGGTGTTCTTTACAGTCATTTCCATAGTTTTCTTTTTGCATATATGTCCCGAATTTTCAATATCGAATAGAGCCAGGCCAGAACTACAAGGGCTGCAGCTACTGATTGGAGTACAGGTATAGCAATTGTTCCCCTGAAGGCAGGAATCAGAAAAGGTAGCGGGACAATCACTGTGAAGATTACAAGTATACCTCCTAACATGAGAGTCCATGTAAATAAAATCACAAGAATTAATCCTAAGACAGGCATTACTTGAACCCCCAAGTCGCGAAGGCAGTCACAATAGCTAGAAGAGAGGCAAATATTGCAAGCCAGTGTATCTCCCTAACGATCCTGTTCTCGGTCAGTGAGCGCCCCGCGACGATCAGGCGGACGAGAGTGATCGGAGCACGAGTATCCATGGATGCGCGAATGAGATGATCTTTTCCCAAGTAAACTGGTTTCACCTTAATTTCTCTGTGCTCAACAATTTTCTTAGTGCTAGATAGGAAAAAGAATGAGTTGAGTATGGCTGGAAGTAAGGCCACAACACCAACGAATTCGACTCCTCCTACTATGGCGATAGCTCCGTAAGTTGCCCCATAGCAGAGACATCCAGAGTCGCCTGGAAATATTCTTGAGGGGTTACGATGAACGAGATAGAAGGCTGATGCCGAAGCAAGTAGAGGGATGGATGCCAAGAACAATATCCAGTCGTGTTTGAGTGCTAATGCCAGCAGGAGAGGACCTGTAGTTATGGCGACAAAACCGCTGACAGCGCCGTTTAGTACGTCTATCGTGTTTACTGTATTGGCAGTAATAGGGATGGCAAGTAAGATTAGCACGGGATAGATGAGGGAAAGACGAAGGGGCCCAAAGAAAGGAACTTCTGGACGAAAGCTATATGTTGCCAGAAGGAGGATAGGAACAGCAGCAGCGACTAGCGCGGCCGGTTTTGTAATGGCACTAAAGGTAAAGAAGTCATCCAATAAACCGATTGCTCCGCCTACAGTGGAAACCATAGCAACGGCAAGAAAACGAGGATCTCCGAGTAGAATGTAGAAGCCTATTTCTACAGCTGCAATTGCAGTGATTATAGCAGGGCCGCCCGGCCGGGGAATTCTTGGCTTTCCGGGTTTATGAAAGTCTTCTACCGTTAACTTCCTATGTGTTAGGATCGGTATTAGAAAATGGCTCAAGACATAGGTTAGTATAAAGGAAGCAAGAAAACCTGTGAAACCCAAACCTAAGATTTCCACTAATTCCAACTATTGTCCTGTGGCGCTAGGCTGATGACGGGGTATTAAATTTGCAAACTTGAAGGGAAAATTGGGGATGACTGCCAGACTAGAAGATGAATGAATGAGACAGACATGCGGTCTTTGTCGTGCGATCACGTCTCATGTCCGAGGTGTACTATGGCTCACGCTAGGCTGACTAAAAAAAAGGAAGTGTGTAGCTTTAGGTTTAGGTTCTAGCGTGGGAAGTACTCTTTGTAGAGGGCTTTCCACTTATCGCCGTCGCTATAGAAGTCGCCGCCGTCGCCAGCGATGGTAGCGTCCATGAGGGCGCTTCCGGGAGGCATGAAGGATTCACCCTTCCATTCTACCGTTCCGAGAATGGCTAGAGGGCCTGACCTTCCTGTGTCGACTATTGCCTTTTGTCCCTCGATGCTAGTGAAGAATTCCATGAAGAGCCTGGCTAGGTTAGGATGAGCAGCCTGGCTGTAGATCCCGATACCAGTGAAGGAGACACCCACTTCCTTTACAGGAGCGTTTGCCATTGGGAAGCTAGGATCCTTCCCCTTGTGCTTCACGATGTCGTTCATTAGATCCACAGTTATCTCAAACTCACCATTTACTACCGTGTTGAATGCGGCAGTCGCTGATGGAGTTAGAGCTGCTGTGTTCTCACCTACTGCTTTGATCCACGTTTCCCATTTGTCAGCACCCATAACGGGTTTCAGCTGAGCAAAGGTGGCTCCGACGGCACTAAGAACTGCGGGATCCTGGAGGGTTAATCTACCCTTCCACTTTGGGTCTGCCAGGTCATCCCAGCTCTGAGGCACCTCTGAGGGATCTACCAGGTTGGTGTTGTAGTTAATGACTACCGGTGATGCGGTCTTTGGATGCCAGTAGCCGGCCGGGTCGTAAGAGCCAGCTGGATAGTCGATAGCCTCTTGAGCGATTGGATATGCTGCTAGCATGTCGCGTGCCATGTACTGAATGAGCTGTTGACCGGGGACGTTAGTTATGTCCACGACATCAGCTGTTGGTATACCTGATTCGTGTTCCTCGATCATTCTGGTAGCGACGATAGCAGATCCTCCTTCGTAGTAGTCTAGCTCAGCCCATGGATAGATCTCTTGGAAGCGTTTGTAGACGATTCCGACCATATCCGGGGTGTCAGAGAATCCGTACCACACCAGCTTCTTCTCCAACCTTGCTGCTTCTACGAGAGCCTCGTGAGCTGCGGCTTTCTCGAGTTCAGCCTGTGCAGCATCAGCTGCAGACTGAGCACTCTTCAGATCTGCTTGAGTTGCTGCTAGTTGGGCCTGGAGTTTTGCCTGTGCGTCGGCAGATCCAGATGCGGCTGCAGCAATCTGCTTTTGCAGATTGTCTTGCAACGAACTGATCTGCGCGGAGACATCTGACTTTGTTGCTAGGCTAGAGACGCTTGTTTTGACGCTAGAGACATCTGATTGCACTGCTGATAGATCGGCCTGTGAGGACAGTCCGCCGACTATCGATCCTGTGTATGCGAAGCTTCCTGCACCTATTAGGAGAGCTACTATTGCGATTGCGATGGATGGTTTATCCACCATAAAGTTCTGTGAATACCTTAAAGAGTTAAACCTTTCGAAAAGTCAACGTCCTTTCTATAGAAAGCACCTTTAATGGTCTCAACGTAGAAACAATTAATCATTGATCCTTGTTTTTCCAACCAGAAAACCTTTTTCATTCCTATAATTTACTACTCATTCCTAAAAAGCCTCTTATGAACCAATCGAGTGAAAGGTCCTGAACTGTGATTGATCGGATCAGAGTAAGTTGATGATGTAAAAGTTGTTACGACGCATAGAACTCCTTAATGCTCATCTAGTCGGTGCTAACAATCTATTTTAGAGCCGGATAGTTTCCTGTTTTAGTGAATCTAAAATCTGTTATTCGTGACTTCCCTGACTTTCCCCAGAAAGGGATCATCTTTCGGGATATTACGCCTATACTTCGAGATCCACAGATCTTTCAGGAAATAGTATCAGGCCTTATGTCCAATCATAAACAAAATGATATTGATCTTATAGCTGGTATAGAATCGCGTGGATTCCTCTTCGGAATTGCGGTATCTCATGCCTTAGCGAAGGGCTTCGTTCCCATCAGGAAACAAGGAAAATTACCTGGCGACACCATCTCTGTGGACTATACTATAGAATATGGTACTGCTACAATGGAAGTTCAGAAAGATGCCATAAATCCTGGAGATCGAGTCCTAATAGTAGATGATCTATTGGCTACTGGCGGAACGGCCAATGCTGCTGCTCAACTTGTTGAACGCATCCATGGTAAAGTAGTTGGAATAAGCTTCGTCGTTGAATTGTTGGCACTACAAGGGAGAGAAAAGCTCAAGGACTACGATGTGACCTCGCTAGTCGTGTACGAGTAAAGATGCAAGAAAAAGAGATAGACGCCTCTAAGATCGGTATCATTGGAGGAACGGGTATTTATGATTCTGGACTCCTTTCGGATCAGCAGGAAGTAAAGGTACATACACCATTTGGCGAGTCTTCCGATATTCCCATCATTGGACAATATTCAGGCCGCAATATTGCATTCATAGCACGCCACGGGAGAGGACATCGCATCCTCCCGCATCTGATAAATTATCAAGCCAACATCTGGGCTCTGAAAGAGCTTTCCGTTGACAGGATCCTGGCGCCTGCAGCAGTAGGGAGCCTACGTGAGGGAATGGCACCTGGCGACATAGTGATCCCGGATCAGTTCATCGACAACACGAGATCGCGAAAAACGACATTCTATCCAGGAGGAAAGGTCGTCCACATTTCGATGGCTGATCCTTTCTGCCCCCAGCTTAGAACGATAATAATCGAAGAGGCCAAGAAGATGGATGTCAAAGTCCACGAGAATGCCACGTACGTTTGTGTTGAGGGACCGCGATTTTCGACTCGCGCAGAGTCGAAAATGTTTCGCGAATGGGGTGCAGATATCATAGGAATGACACTTGTGCCGGAATGCGTCTTAGCAAGGGAGGCAGAGATCTGTTATGCTACAATAGCCACAGTTACAGACTATGACGTATGGGCAGATAAACCAGTCTCGGCTCAGGAAGTAAAGGATGCTGTAGCGGCGAACGTCAAGAAAACAAAGAGACTTCTAGAATCTGTTGTTTCTAGAATACCGAGGGAACGAAACTGCAATTGCGGTACTGCTTTGAAAGATGCTACCCAATAGCGATCGCAAGGAATCGCGAAATAAAGGTAAGTTACAATCACTACGGGTTTCGATTTTGTTAAACTTCCATGGTAATATGAAGAACGTCGTCCTAATCAACGAAAGAATTTCTGAGAAAAAGAGGACCACTTCAGCCATATAGTCACCCAGCCAATCATTTTTTCAAGTCATCGCAATTTCTACAAGAAATCATCACTGAACCATAAGACTAGCTTTCTCATCCGGTGGTGAAGAAAAGCGGTTATAACCAATAGTTCCCAGGGATTGGTGAATCATATGATTAAGCAAATTGCAGATCCTGGTTTAGCTGATGAAGGAGAAGCCGCATACCGTTGGGCTTACAATAACATGCCGACTCTAAGTAAGACTATCGAGAAGAGTATCTCTAGAAAACCTCTAACAGGAAGAAAGATTGGAGTTTGCCTTCATGTTACGAAGGAAACCTCAGTCCTGATCATGGGCCTGAAGAGCTGGGGAGCCGATGTCTATCTATGCGCAGCAAATCCTCTGTCGACACAGGATCATATCGCTGCTTATCTCGAGAGTCAAGGCGTCAAAGTCTTCGCTTGGCGCGGGGAAACACCTGAAGAATACAATGAATGCATTCTCAACATTCTCAAAGTTGGTCCTTCCATTCTCATGGATGATGGATCCGATGCCCACGTAGCTGCACATGACAACAGTCAACATAGCGCTACAATAATTGGTGGTACAGAGGAGACCACTACGGGAGTTATTCGTATTCGCGCACTTGAAGAAGCTGGCAACATAAAGTATCCAGTTATCGCTGTTAACAACGCGTTAACGAAGTTTCTTTTCGATAATAGATACGGGACAGGCCAAAGTACCTTTGACGGAATCCTTCGGGCAACTAGCCTACTCATTGCTGGTAAAAGAGTAGTAGTCTGTGGATACGGTTGGGTCGGAAAAGGAATTGCCCAGCGCGCAAGAGGCCTTGGTGCACTCGTGACGGTCACGGAAGTGGATCCTTTCAAGGGACTAGAGGCTAGATTTGACGGTTTCGAAGCGATGCCAATTGCCGACGCAGCATCCAGGGGGGACATCTTCATCACAGCTACTGGAATGAAGGGAGTAATTCGAAAAGAACATATCTCAGCCATGAAGAGCGGAGCAATTTTGGCTAATGCTGGACATTTCGATGTTGAAATTGACGTCACAGCTCTTGAGAACATCATGGTCAGAAAATCGACTGTGAGGTCAAACTTGGAGTTGTATGAGCTTCCTAACAAAAACCTCTACTTGGTTGGCAGTGGTAGAATCGCCAATTTAGTTGCTGCTGAAGGACATCCACCTGAAGTCATGTCCCTGTCTTTTTCTAACCAGATCCTGTCAGCTCTGTACGTGGCTGAAAATGAGGGCAAGCTCGAGAAGAGAGTTCACGACGTTCCCAAAGAGATCGATCAACAAGTTGCAGTTACTGCTCTGGAAGCTCAGGGCATAAGAATTGACTCGCCTACCCAGGCACAACTTGATTATGCGAAGTCCTGGCAGCTCTAAACTATTGAGTCATCCTTCCCAAGCTATTTATCCAATACAAAGACGTTAGTTACCTGTGACGTGATGACGTGGGCAACTGGGTAGTTACTTCTGCTTGGCCATACACTTCAGAGGTACCTCATTTGGGCAACCTCATAGGCTCAGTCCTTTCGGCGGATGTCCACGCCCGCTTTCTACGCATGAATGGCCAGTCCGTAATATTCGTCTCTGGATCTGACGAACATGGGACTCCTGTAGAAATAGAGGCGATGAAGCGGAAGACGCCGGTAAGCAACTATACGGATCAGAACCATCTGCGCATCAGTGAAATTTTCAAGAAGTGGAATATCTCTTATGACAACTATACAAGGACTGGAAGCCCTGTTCATCTTCGATTCGTGCGCGAGCATTATCTAGAGATATTCAAGAATGGCTATGTCTTTGATGGAGAAGAAAGACTCCACTACTGTCCAAAAGACAAGAAATCCCTCCCCGATCGATTTGTCGAGGGCATATGTCCAAACTGCTCAGCGCCTGGGGCAAGAGGTGACCAGTGTGATGTATGTGGCAAACCCCTTGATGCAATTTCACTCATAAGCCCACATTGCATCATATGTAACGGATCCACAGAGTTGAGAACCACCAAACAGTGGTTCTTCGACCTCCCGAAGCTTTCTGAGCAAATTAAGGAATATCTATCGAACAACCGCTACCTAGCGGAGAACGCGGTTCGCTTCAGTCTGAGTCTTATAGAAGAGGGCCTCAGGCCGCGATCGCTAACACGCGATACAAGTTGGGGAATACCTTCGCCCTTTCCTGGCTCTGAGGATAAGACTATCTACGTCTGGATGGAAGCGGTGTTGGGATATCTTTCAGCCACGATTGAATATTTTGAAAGGATAGACGATAAAGACCGCTGGAAAGAATATTGGCAGAATTCTGAGACCAAGACTTCTTTCTTCATCGGCAAAGACAACATTCCGTTTCATACTATTATCTTGACCGGGTTGTTGCTCGCTTCGAATCGTAAATATACTCTGCCGAAGATTATCAGCTCGACTGAATTCCTTCAGTTTGAAGGAAAGAAGTTCTCAAAGAGCCACCGGGTAGGTATCTGGGCTGATGAGGCACTAGATCTCCTTCCCCTCGACTACTGGCGATATACTCTTCTCTCAGTTCGACCAGAGTCAGGAGATGTAAACTTCACTTACGATCTCCTTGAAGAGAAGGTCAACACCGAACTTAATGATAAGATTGGGAATTTCGTTCATCGAACATTTGTTGCTATAAAGCGATTCCAGGAAGGAATAATTGTAAATCAACCCCCACTGAATGAGACAGCCGAAAAAATACTAGCGAAAATAGCAACACGACATCGAGAGATCAGAAAGAGCTACGAACTCATCAGAATTCAACGTGCGGTTAAACTTACACTCGAACAGGCAGAAGAGGGCAACAGATATCTAAACTCCGTTGAGCCATGGAGATCGTTTAATGATGATCCTGTAGGGGCTAGATCCTGTCTTTACGTTTGTGCTCGTATCATCAAGAATCTTGGGGTGGAGCTCTTACCAATCATTCCATCTTCTGCTTCAACAATCCTAAAGTACCTTGGACTGAATAATGGAGCTAATTGGGACGAAACCGATTCAGACTTTCCCTTTCCCCTTCAGATTACCTCTTTCAAACCTCTCTTCAGTAAGATCAAGAAAGAAGAAATAATTACCAAGCTTCAGAAGCTTAGAGCTGGTCGTGAGAGTCAAGGATGACCGGAGTACCGTTTGATACTTTCGCGAATTTAGATCTTCGGATAGGACGGATCGAAGAAGTCGAACCTGTTGTGGGTTCCAAAAAGCTCCTAAGATTGAGGATTGATGTTGGAGGAGGTGTAAAGAAACAATCTGTCGCGGGCCTTGGAGATGCATACAAACCCGAAGATCTTAGATCAAAACTCGTAGCAGTTGTAACCAACCTTGAGCCCCGGACGATCTTTGGACTGATATCTGAAGCAATGGTTCTTGCAACTATGGAAGGACAAACCATCTCGATCCTTCAGCCAGAGAAAGACGTTACCACGGGAACCAAGATAGGCTAGAAACCAAAACCGCTATACAGTTTATCGGATCCGATTGAGAATACTGAGTGATCTTATCTCTTTGTGAAAGTCAATCATTCTAATATCAAATCAACCATAAGAATGAAGAGAAGGAACGTCAGATCCGGTTAGAGAGAGCCCAACCTACCTTGATCCACTATGGAGATGTATTGGCATGTCGGTCAACGAAGATCAGATAAGACTTATCTAGCAAGCCTTTGCTTCTTTCAAGTGTCTGGTTGAAACCGTGGTCTTTTACCGCGGCGGTCAGACAGGTCGTGTTAACGTAATTGCATCAATACAAGCCAGAACCAGTTCATGGAACTACTACACTAGGCATGGTTTGCCAAGGTAGTGTAGTACTTGCCACTGACACGCGAGCTACTGCAGGACATTTGTTCATTGCTCACAAGCATGTGAAAAAAGTTTTGAGAGTTGATCAACACCTAGCCATGACTGTGGCAGGAGGAGTTGCTGACGCTCAGAACATAGTGGATACGTTGCGATACTACGCCAATACCTACAAGCTAGACCAGAGGTATCCAATACCCATAAAGTCAGCCGCAAGACTCGCTTCTAACGTCTTCTTCGCTAACCGGCTTTATCCCTATTACGCCGATGTACTTGTTGCCGGCGTTGATAGTACTGGACCTCATCTCTATAACGTAGACCTCTTTGGCTCCCTCAGCGAGGAAGAATTTATCTCGACGGGGAGCGGTTCCCCTGTCGCCTACGGAATATTGGAGACTGAATTCAAGTCTGGTATGAAGATCGATGCTGCGATCCCCATAGCTATCAGGGCCATCGGTGCAGCAATAAAGCGTAACGCCGGCACTGGTGACGGAATTGATGTTTCTGTGATCGACTCAAATGGCTACAGGGAGCTCACTGATAAAGAGAAGGAAGAGGCTCTACCGCGAGCCCTCCGAGGAAACTAACTGGCAAGATCGACAAATGGGACAGACAGCTTCAAGTGACCTAATTGGGTCCATTCTGCAAAGCATACCGCCAGACGCTCAGATTACAAGAATAGAGTACGAAGGTCCGAGAATAGCACTTTATACTCGTAATCCAAAATTTCTCATCCAGAACAACTACGTAATAGCTAACATCGTTACCAGCTTGAAAAAACGCGTGGTAATGAGAACGGACAAAGTCATTCGCAAACCTGAAGAAGAAGTCAGGGACGTCATAAGAAGACTTGTCCCTTCTGACGCTGAAGTAAAGAGTGTCTTTTTTGATGAAGTTCTAGGCGAGGCTGTAATAGAAGCTAGGAAACCGCAACTACTGAGCCAGGAGAAGGGCTTCGACACCATTGACTTGGTGGACAAGACTGGATGGAGGATCACAACTAGAAAATCACCAAACATTCCTTCTATCGCTCTTGAAAATGTGTATCACACCTGGAAAACGACTGCAGAAGATCGCGGCAAGCTCCTGAAAGATATTGGCGAGAACGTCTTTCGTCCTAGGTTGAGCAACCAGGCAGAAGTTACCATCTATACTTTGGGAGGCTTCAGTCAAGTAGGTCGTTCAGCCATCCTGGTAGTAACCAGAGAGAGTAAGATCCTATTAGACTGTGGCATACATCCGGGAGCTAAGAACCCATGGGATGCATTCCCACGTTTTGATTGGAGTGAGACAGACTTTGCTGATCTAGACGCAGTAATAATCAGTCATGCGCACCTAGATCACACCGGTTTTTTGCCGGCCCTATTCAAGTACGGGTATGACGGACCAGTATATTGTACCGAACCAACTCTTCCTCTTATGGCTCTCCTTCATAATGATTCCGTAAAAATAGCCGGCCTTGAGGGAAATAATATTCTATACGACCTAAAAGATGTTCGAGAATCCATCAAACATTGTATAACTTTGCCTTACGGTCTAGTCACTGATGTAGCCCCCGATGTCAAACTAGTCTTCAACAACGCTGGTCACATCCTGGGATCCGCAACTATTCATCTCCACTTTGGCGAAGGTGCCCATAACTTGGTCTATACTGGAGATTACAAGTTCGCTAAAACCATGCTCTTTGATGGAGCGTCGTGGAATTTCCCCAGGATCGAGACGCTCATCACTGAAAGCACATACGGAGCAAAGGAAGATCTCATGCCCAGTAGAGAAGAGGTTGAGATGACTCTAGTAAGGACGATCAATGAAACTCTGAGTAAAGGTGGAAAGGTTGTCATTCCAGTACCAGCGGTAGGAAGAGCACAAGAGATCATGGTTGTCCTAAATCAGTATATGAGTCAAGGTCAGCTTACGGAAGCACCAATCTTCCTGGAAGGAATGATTTCAGAAGCTACAGCAATACACATCGCTTTCCCTGACTATCTTGCTAGGGACCTCCGAGCAAAGATTCTAGAAGAGGATGCAAGTCCCTTTGAATCTCCATATTTCACCGTAATAGAACATGCTAGCAATCGAGAAGAAGCCATTCAGAATGGGCCGGCAATAATCATGGCCACGTCCGGGATGTTAGAAGGCGGACCGATACTCAGCTACTTTGAAGAGCTGGCTCCCTCTGAAAAGAACAAAATCCTGTTTGTCTCCTACCAGGTCGCAGGTACTATGGGCCGAAGGATACTGGATGGCGCCCGACAGGCAAGTTTAGTCGACCAGAACGGCAAGATCAAGCTAATCGATATTCGCGCTCCGGTCGAAAAGATAGAGGGGTTCAGCGGCCATAGCGACTACAACCAGATAATACGCTATATTGCGAGGCTGAGCCCAAAGCTCCAGCAAGTCATTGTCAACCATGGAGAAAGACGCAAGGTGGAAAATATTGCATACGTAGTGTCAAGAATGTTCAGGATTCCAACCTTGCACCCAGATGTTCGAGAAGCCATTAGGCTTCACTAGAGAAGGCCGCGCCAGATCTTTACTCCAGGTGGAGTAATAATAACACGTTCTTCACCTAACCTAGCTATATCCCCTCCTATTGACACGGCGAATTCGTAAAGTTGTTCAACAGCTTGCTTAAGATCTTCAACGTCACGCTGAGCCAGAGGGGTTACACGGAGAATCACGATAACCTTCTTTGTAATGTCATTCTTGATCTTCTCTATTTCTTCTAGGTTTCTTAGAGGAAAAGCCTTTAGATAAATCTGGGATTTGGAACTGACCTCGGGCTCTTCTGCCAGGCCTTTCTCCAACTTTTTCGCGTTATTCAATGTCTCTCTGCCTTATTAAGATAACAAGTTGTGACGAATTTGTCAATCGACTACTCTCATTGTTGCAGGATACATTGTAGGCATTCAAGGGATTCTCGTGTTTGAAATTTCCTATACCTGATGGAACGTGAATAGAAAAAAGATTTCTTGTCTTTCGACTATTCAGATCTTAGAAAATTACGCCAAAATAGTCGATATTGGATTTTCCCCATATCAAGAAATCAATCAATTAAAGAGCTTTGTATGCCTCCCAGCTCTTGTCACCAACATAGTGTAGGTTCTTTAGAATCGCGCCTTTAGCTAAAACTTGTGCCTCATCCGAATTCTTCAGAGCCAATCCAACTGCGATATATTTGCCGTAAGTCGACTCTCTAACAGGTACGATATCACCACTATGGAAAGTCCCATGAAATTCGAGGATCCCAGGCCTCATAAGATCTGCCCCGTTGCATAGCGGAACGATGGCACCAGAATCCACTGAAATTGATGGAAATGCATCCAAAATGGATGTTGTACGGAGGAATGGTACAACTCTTTCTTCTAGAACTACTGCAAATGTATTTTGTATCTTCAACAATCGCGTCTGTGCATCAATTTCTGTCATACGTATTTCATCTGTCTTCTCTATGAGAGCTTCTCGTGGCCATGTTGCAGCCACACTCTGAAGGATACGCTGAATTTCTCTCTTGGACAAATTATGGGATTTCATGGACGAACACTTACCAGCCGAAGCTCACCAAGGAATCTGGTTTCTGCGAGCTAAGTTAAATAAAGAGCTAGGGAGAACTGAGAAGAGAGCGGAGATATTACATGGCCGCCGATATGACCGTAAAAATTCTAGATGAAAGTGTTGGAAATGTTGTACTCATTAATCTGAAAGGAGGCAAAGTGATCCGAGGCAACCTCCAGGGCTTCGACCAACATATGAATCTCGTATTGGAAGATTCTGAAGAATTAAGTGAAGATAATAAGACAAATGGACTAGGGACGATAGTTGTCCGTGGCGACAACGTCGTGATGATCTCCCCGCCACGATAGTATATCTTGCGATGGATGCCTGAAGCAGGTACAGGTGATAGAATAGATGGTAAGAGGAACTACTTCTTCCGGAGCGAAGGGAAAAAGACGTACACATATTCGTTGCCGACGTTGTGGAAGTCATTCCTTTCACATGAGAAAGAAACGTTGTAGCTACTGCGGTTTTGGTGCTATCAAGACGATGCGAAATTATAGTTGGTTGTCTAAGCCTTAGTGATGGTAGGATTAAGTTTAACTAGCGTCTCAATCGAGTACCCATATAATATTTGGTGGATCTTTCCTGGATCTTCTTTCGATCCTTGCAGCTGCTGGCTTAGGAGCTGGCCTAGGCGCGGGAATAACCTATTTGTTTCTCCCTCGTTCTCGAAAGAAACAACAAGTAGAGACATCTAAGCCTTCTAGATTTCGCGAATCTTCGAAAGTCCGTTCGGTAGCTTCGTCACAGTTAGAATTAGCGAAGAAAGAATCAAAGACGCTATTACTTGAAAAGGAGCTTCTGGCCACTGCGTTAACTCGTGTCTACGAAGCAGAGGCTGACGGAAACATCACAAAAGACGAGAGAGCTCAGCTGTCAGGAAAGTATCGAGATCAGCTCCGTAAGGTGGAAGAACGTCTGGGAGATGTTGAGCTGCACATAGAGGTTGGAGAGCTGGAACGTTTGAGAGACGACTTGATTAACCTCTTCAATCAAAAGATGACAAACATCGAAACACGTCTAGATGGCGCCATGGTTGGGTTAAACAAACTTAAACCCCAAACTCCTCCCGAGGATATCCCTGTCCCCATCCCTACTGAGGAGAAAAAGGTAGAGAAACGGAAACCAAAACCAGTAGATTCGAAAGTTGACGACCGGGTAAAGGAGATACGCGAGGAAGTTCTGACTGCCCTTACACGTCTAGAAGAAATGGATGTTGAGGAATGACAACGGCCACCGATAAAGAGAACCGTTTCCGTCGCGCTGCTTCATCTGCTCTTGAGCTTGTGAAGGATGGACAAATAGTAGGCCTTGGCAGTGGGAGTACAGTTGCCTATTTTGTTGGGTTACTGGCTGAGACGATTAAGAGAAAGAGCTTGGAAATCCAAGTAATCCCTTCATCTATGCAAATACAGATAATTGTGGAGAGATTTCAAATCCCTCAGGCATCACCAGTATCAATACCTGAGATTGATGTAGCATTTGATGGCGCGGACCAGATTGATGAAAGCTATAACATGATCAAGGGTCGCGGAGGCGCGATTTTCAAAGAACGTGTCATTTTACATGCTGCTAAGACCAGAGCGATAATCATAGGTGCTGAGAAATTTGGAAAGGTGCTAGACAAACCAGTCCCAGTCGAAGTTGGGGTTTTTGCGCGAACCTACGTAGAACTTGCACTAAGGAAACTAGGGGGAAAGCCTACTCTTCGACTTCTCGACAAGGGTTTTCCATTTCTGTCAGAAAATGGAGCAGTCATCCTTGACACAGCCTTTGGTGTTATATTGCAACCCAAGGTCCTTCGCCAACAGATTAGTGACATCACTGGCGTCATAGAGGTAGGACTCTTTACGGATCACCTAGATGCACTTTTCATTGCCGAAGCTGATGGAAACGTCAAGAGAACCATACCGGTGTCTAGTGGTTGAATATAGGTTAGAATGTAGGTAGTTCCGGCAGATAGATAACGATTTCAGTCACTAATCATGATGTGGTCAACAAGATTGTCGACCTAGTGGGTTCCAGTGTTCGTGGAATCAATCTCTATTCCTCACTTATGTCAAAGAAATCTTATCCTCGAGCCTTAAAATTCCCTCAGTTTTGAAGGACCTCTGAAGAGGGTAATAGCAGTTCCGTTCCAGTTTAGACATTCATTTACGCCCAAGGGCTTGATCATAGATTTCTTTTCCGAGTATTTCTCGTGCGATGACTAATTTCTGGATCTCCTGGGTACCATGTCCGAATAGTCCTGCTCGAACCCATCTGTACCTCCTTTGGTGTGGAACATTGTCAGTGTAGCCCTGAGCACCATTCGCCTGGATGCAAGCATCCAGAGCATCCAGACACACTCTGGTCACATACCACCTCATCATAGCCGCTTCTTTGGTTATTCTCTTTCTTTCGTCATAGTTTCTCAGAACTTGATAGCAGAAGCTCCTGATTGATTCAACCTTAGTAACTGCCTCAATGAGGGGGAACATTACACCTTCATAGGTAGCTATTGGACGACCCCAAACCTCTCGATTCTTCGCATATTCCAATGACAATTCAAGAGAATCCATCGTGGCTCCAAGGTAAGCCATAGGCATTATAGCCCTCTCAATATCGAAGGCTTTCATCTGCTGATAGAAACCCTTCCCCTCTTCTCCTACGACATGATCGAGAGACAACTCTAGATTATTCATTCTGAAGCCACCCAGATCAGCACTATCTTCCATGGCTTCTAGTTGATAGTATTCAATGCCAGGGCGATCAGCTTCCGCAAAGAAGGCGGTAACTCCTCTTGCTCCTGCATCATTTGTCCCCGTTCGGGCCAGGATTATGAAAGCATCAGTAGTACTAACGCTGCTCATTGGTCCTTTCTCCCCATTTAGAATGTATTTGTCGCCTTTCTTCACCCCATTGGCTACAATGCTGGCAACATCCGATCCAGATTTAGGCTCAGTTGAGGCAAGGCCCAGGCTAGCTTCACCATTCAGAAAACGGGGCATCCATTCCTTCACCAGGTCACCTGAACATCCCTCAGCAAAATTCACGTGTGTCCAGCTTAGGGGCCAAGGGAGACCATATCCGATAACTTTACCCCGCCCCATTTCTTCGCGTGCTATTCCCTGTAGCACTGCGGTTCCACCTTGACCACCCAACTCTTGAGGAATTGAAAGGCTTAGAATTCCGCGCTCCCCTGCCTTTCGGTAAAGTTTTCGACTTGTTGTTTTGTAATCCTTCTTTGCATCAAATGTCACAGGGTTTATCGTTTCAATTACAAATCTGCGTATACTTTCTCGAAATAGCTGCTCCTCTTCAGTTTTATCTTGGCCAACCCACATCTCAACCAAATCCGATTCTAGTTTCCTCCTTAACACAATGAAAAGGTTTTTGTGATGAATTTAGTCGGATCACAGTCGCGTGACTCTTTAACCAGAAACGAAAGAGCCAGTCGTAACCACAATAACGTTGACTGGTTCCCGATAGTTAGGCCCACCTTACAGTCAATTCAAGTACTCTAATCACTATTCATCTCCTAATTCCTCTACCTCGGCTCTTTCTTGAAAGCCAGTTGAATGGAAGACCCACTGAAGAAGATTCTATGGTATATATGGTGCTCCGGGCGGGATTCGAATTCGCGGACCTATAGGAAGGTCTCCCGCGATCACCGGCTCGACTGGCCTCCCGCCACGCGTACTGTTCAGGATAAGGCCGGTATGCTTGACCGGACTACACCACCGGAGCACGTCGACAGCTGCTTGTTCCCAGTATTTGAGCTCATGCTTGTTATTTGTACTACAGCATCAACTTCTTCAGTCAAATATTCTTTCCAGCTCCCAATAGATCTTTAGGAGTTGTACTCATTCCACGCCAGGGAAGAGATTCTGTGATCTTTCCTCATAGTAAATGAATGTCCAGCAGGTGAAGTTTTTCCCACACCATCAATCTATAAAAGCTGGAAAAAGAGAACTTTGTAGAACGCCTTCTAGAGAGCTTGTCAGGACATGTCAAGCCTAGATGGGGCCCGTAACTCAGAATGGTAGAGTGCCCGGCTCATAGGCACTTGCAGAGACACCGGGCGGTCGTGGGTTCAAGGCCGTTAAGGTGAAAATCCCACCGGGCCCACTAACAAGCTGCTCTATCTAAGCACACATCAGCGTGTGTCAAGAATATTCCTCGTCCATCTCACTTTCTAGTCATGTAGATCCTTCTTCGAGATTCTTGATCGGTCCGAAAGTAGAAATCCCTAAATGGCTAAGTAAATACATCGACAACTAGCCGCCGTAGCTCAGATAGGATCTCTCCCTGAATCGGTAGAGCATCCGGCTGTTATCGCAACTATAGCCCGGCAGAGACCGGATGGTCGCCAGTTCAAGTCTGGCCGGCGGCGCCATATACTTCAGTAGGCCACCATTCAGAAGTCCAGGGTTAAGTTATCCTTGAAATCAATGCCAAAATACCCACAAAGATGAAAGAACTCGCTATGATATAGAATACAGGTACCAAGGCTGGAACTAGAGGCGTTGTAGAAGTATTATACGCCAAAGCTACTCCGATAACGATGAAGATAACACCGAGGAGTCTTATCAGGAGATTAATTTGGATTTTTGATGAGGTCTTTCCAAACATCGTGTTAACTCACCAATTCTTTGCTTAAAGACTCTTGGCCATTTCTAGTTTCTCTGGAAGATATTTGTCCGTTACAGCTGTTAACCCATATTTACTGAAAGCCTCTAGCTCACTCTTTCTCTTGAGCTTGAGAAAAACATCAAGCTCTCGTTGCCAAATACCGCCAGTATAGCGCGGATCGCGCTTCAGTTCATGCACTCTTTTTATGTCAATATCGCTTAATGGATCACTCGGCAGCTTGTACTTTGTAATGTCTGAGCCCCATACCCCTAACCATTTGCCTCTAGGAACTGCTAGATCGCGGAGATGAGCGGCGTTAGCCGAACCAGCGATGATGACCATTGCTATATGTTCACCGTAAACGTCGCCATCAGTGAAGATGTTAAGAGGGAGATTGAGTTCATCGCTCAACCTCTTCAACATATAACGAGTTGATCGGGGTGGTTGTCCCGCAGTATCTATAATCAGTGCATGATATTTCTCGTGGACTTTCTCCTCTACAAATCGTGTAAACAAACCACCTTTTTCAACGGCGATAATCATTTCAGCAGATGTATCGACGAACTCTGATGTGCTCAGGCTGGGCCCGATTAAATATCCGTCCGGGTGAGAAGCCAAATTGAGTGTCTTTCCTTCGTACCCTTTAACGGTATATTCTATAGTGACGTCCCCAAAGATGGCACTTCGTTCTTCAGGATAAATGTTAAAGTCCTCACGTGACTTCGATAACACCACCTCCAAGTCGGTTATGATTTCGTCTGATTCCGATTGGTCGGTGAAATCGATATCGTATGCCTGGGAGGAGTAGTATACATCTCTTAGCGTGGAGGTCTTACCCTGGTTGATTAGCAGCTTGCTGAAAAGACCGAGCCACATGAGTTGGGCAAAAGGCCGAATATGTTTAACGTTCCCTGAAGACCTGTGAACTAGAGAGGAGCCTAAAACGTACTGTTTCACTTCTTCACTATATACTATATTCCGGACCGATCTGCTTCGCAAAGCCAGCTCCGGAAAGACTCCGTTATCGAGAGTATCATACACATCCTTGCCCATGCCATGGAGAAGGTGATCAACCTCCTCTTTCCGGTCACTGGCTGAAGTCTTCGAGTGTCTTTTGTTTTCTGGCATCTCCAGTAGTTTCCTCCTCTAGAGTGCTCTCTTGTTTATCAGGAATGC
>DAEN01000093.1:36445-39338 GCA_002495315.1 Thaumarchaeota archaeon UBA141 | reverse complement strand
ATCAGGAATGCTCTCTTGTTTATCCATATCCTGTTCCCCAAGTAGTCGTCTATAACGCGGAGATCTATTCGCTCCAGACATCTCTGTAGCGAATCGCGCCACTAGAGGCAGATATTTTCGATATATATTCATCTTTCGTTTTACTACTTCCATTGACCCTTTGTGAGCAAGGAAGTGTTGTAGTCTTCGCAGTACTTCGCGAGTAGCGTTCTTAAGCTCGTATTCCACCTCTGGTCTATCAGCTAGATACTCCTTTCCCACAGTCTTGTATGGTATCTTAGTTGAACATATGTGAGTAATGACAGCTATTGGGGCTTCTGATGGAATTCGATATCGCCTCATATCTATTTCTTCGTTAATCACTTTCCAGGCAACATCGCTGGCCTCGTCATAGAGAAGTGGTATGCGGTTAGCAAAGCGGAAGAGCTTGAGTCCTGAAGTCAGAACCTTTCCCCCGTATGCTACTCCGACTTCGGTGATGAATGGATAGCCCGAATATGCTGATGGAGGACGTGTGGTCACTGCGAAGAATTCAGGCTGGAGCTCTTTTCTTATCCCTGCGCCTAGGAGACTCTCCCCAAGAGGTGAAAGACACGCCGCGTCTGGAGCAAGGAATTCTCCAAATTGATGCAATGCCCTTGCCATTGTAACAGTTTCGTCGTTAGAGAGCTTAACAGGCTCTTGAAGAGGATCCAGCTTTACGAAATCCAGGAATTTCCTAGCTGTTCTTTCACCCACTCGATGGAAATTATTGTACATAAATTTCTGCAAAGAACTCTGTTTGGATTCCCTGAGCAATCGTCGGAGGGCTTCTACGTCTATTCCGTATGGATGTGGGAGTGTCTCTTCGGGTGGATTAGGCAGATCTGTAGTTATTCTGTTAAAATGTATTAACCGCCCTAGCGGATCTACGTACGTTAGGTTGGCATACGGCGTCACTAAGGCAGTCTGTCGCACGTATTCGAGTATTTTCGGCGAAGCACGCAAATAATCACCCTCAAGTATAACTTCGACAGAAGTTCCCTTCAATCCGTTAGCTGATTCAGAACGTTTACTTGTAATTACAGGGGTATTGTGTTGAATGTCTATTAGCATTTGAAAAGACGTGGCTTTCTCGCCATCGATGGATGTAGTGATCGTTACTGGCTTGTTTGTAGTGATCTGGCCGTAGAGAATAGCCATTGTTCCACCCATCCCGAACATCCCGCGGGCCTGCCTAAGCCTGAACTTTGAGCCGAAAAAGATTCGACCAAAGGCCTGGGGGACGAACTTTGGATCTATGCCAGAACCATTGTCTTGCACTCGAAGAGCATAGGGCTTTGGATCAGGTCTAGCAATGTCAATATCTGCAGGAATTATTCGAATGGAAATATCTGGTGGAATTCTGAATAGTTCGCAAGCATCTAGGGAGTTTTCTGCCAGCTCGCGGAGAGCCATGTAAAGAGCTCTTGAAGGATTACTGAAACCAGCTAGGTCACGGTTTCTGTAAAAGAACTCACTAGGTGAAATTTCCGCGAAAGCAGCCTGCTCACGGCCCAAGTTTCTGGCCTTCCCACAGAATCATTCTTTCCATTTTGGCTCTTGTTCTAGCCTTTTGTAACATATTATAGACGGATCTGTGACTAGTGCCCGCAGCCAATTGACTTATGGCTTCCGACGCTAGCTTGGCTTCCTCCTGTGTCCCTATTATTCCAGCCGTATGACCATAAACAGAGACATCGGCACCACTCAATTCTTCTATTAGGCGCCGTGATTTCCCCGCTAGACCAATAAGTCGTCCCCGAATACGTATAAGAGTACTAGGAGACTTTCCGTGGTAGTCTCTTAAGTCGATTATGTTAAGCATCATATCCTCTTGGAGCAATCTGAACGCGCGTCTAGGTGAGAACCCGCGAGCAATTGCATTCACTATCTCTACTGCCTTAAATGGTGTCATTTCCACTGTTAGCTTAGTTGACTGGATAGTTACATCTCCTGTTTCTCCATCGACAGATAATTCTACTCCGCAACGGCTCTCAATATCGCTTTTTACTGCTCCTTTCTTCCCCAATAAAGGTCCAATCCTTTCCTGGTTTAGTCGAACGACTTGTTGAAAGCTCATTTGTTAACTCATCCGATTATTTTCTTCAAAAGTTCCATGTTAGGAATGATACTCACGCCTCTCTTGGAGAAGAACCGGTTGATGTTACTTATGTCCCTCATTAGGAATTCGTTGGCGCGAGGATGAGAAACGTCAACTGCAAAGCCGAAATCGAAGAGTATCAGACGGCGTTTCCACTTGAACACATTAAACTCGGAAAGATCAGCATGAACTAGACCAGATTTACGATAGAGTTTTTTGATAGCCCTCAGAAGCTTATGATAGTCGTCTTCGTCTACATCTGTCTGAGCCAGGAGAAGAGAAGGTCGGTTAGCTGTCCCAATAAACTCCATTATCAGAATGTTTCGGTAAACTCCGTATGGTTCAGGTACAGGTACTGAGGCCCTGTACGCTGCCTGTAGGTTACGGTACTCCTTTCGAGCCCAGACAGACATTATTTCACCCTTCTTGGTTCTTGGAAACCGCGGATCTCCTTCTATGTATGGGAGTCTTTTCCTAAAATCCGATGCTACTGTGAGGTAGATCTTCAGGGCTACATTTTCTGAGTTCCCACGTACGCCCAAGTACACTCTAGCCTCTTTACCGGTGTTTATTACACCATGGAGAGCATTGATGTGTCCTTTATTCATTAGATTATTGAGTACTAGAAGCGTTGGCTTATCAAAGACCTCTTCGATCACCTGATAGTCTTCAGAGCGTTTCCTCAGGAGGAGGCTCTCACGTTCAAATCGTGTAAGCCTCTCAAATGCCCGTTGGACTGGTTTGGGATCTTCTTCCCGAATATCATCAGGT